>JAVBSA010000172.1:0-7863 GCA_031556915.1 Victivallis sp. | reverse complement strand
CCGCTTGAAAGCAACATTTCTCCGGTGAGGTGATAGCTCAGTCGGTAGAGCATCGCCCTTTTAAGGCGGTGGTCCCGGGTTCGAGTCCCGGTCACCTCACCAATTTTTGGAATTGGTATAAATTAACATAACGGTGCCCGGGGAAATTCTTCGGGGGGAGCGCAAAATGAGCAAAGTCTGCGAAATGTGCGGGAAAGTCAAGGCCAACGGCGGCCATATCACCCGCAAAGGTCTGGCCAAGAAGGCCGGCGGTATCGGTATGCACGTGGTCAAGAATGTCAAGCGTACCTTCGAAGTGAACCTTCAGAACGTCAAGATTAACGCCGGTGGTACGGTCAAGAGCGTCAAAATGTGCGCTCGCTGCATCCGTACCGGCAATTTCAGCAAGGCGTAAGCGCTTACGTCTACGGTTGATTTTGGGCGGACGAGTTGCAAACTCGTCCGCTTTTGCTTTTTAAGAGGAAAAGGCGGGGTAAAATCATGTTGGGTTTGGGTGACTGGCAGATCGTTTCCGCGTTGGTGGGGTGCGTCGGCATTACCGCGTTCGCCGTCGTCTACGGCGCGTTGAACTGGAACTCGGGTTCCGACGCCCGCAAGGAGGTGGCCGAGATGCGCCGCCGCCGGCGTTCCCGCAATAAACGGGGAGGGAAGCTGTAATGCATGAAATGAATTCCTGGGTGCTCGGCACCATGATCACCGTCTATATGGCGGTGATCGCTTATCTCGGTTACCGCGGGTTCCGCAAAACCACCTCCAACAAAGATTATCTTCTCGCCGGGCGTTCGGTCAATCCTTTCGTGATGGCCATGAGCTACGGCGCGGCCTTCATCAGCACTTCGGCGCTGGTCGGTTTCGGCGGCATCGCCGGGCAGTTCGGCATGGGGCTCATGTGGCTCGTATTCATGAACATCGCCATCGGGATCGTGGTCGCCTTCATCTTCTTCGGCCCTCGCACGCGGCGGATCGGGCTTGCGCTCGATGCGCACACCTTCCCCGAATTCATGGGCAACCGGTTCCATTCGCGTCGCCTCAAAATTTTCCTGGCGGCGGTGATCTTTCTTTTCATGCCGCTTTATTCCAGCGTGGTTCTGATCGGCGGAGCGCGTTTCCTGCAGGAAGTCATGATGATCAACTATGGCTGGGCGCTCGGCATTTTCGCCGTGGTGGTGGCTTTCTATGTGGTGTTCGGCGGCCTCAAAGGCGTCATGTACGTCGACGCGATGATGGGTACGATCATGATCGTCGGGATGCTTTCCCTCCTGGTGATGTGTTACGTCAAACTCGGCGGAGTCACGAGCGCCCACCAGGCGCTCACCGACATGGCGCCCCTGGTTGCGGAACGGCTGCCGAAAGAGGCGGCGCTCGGCCACCAGGGCTGGACCGCCATGCCCGTATTCAATTCGGTCTGGTGGTGGACTCTGGTGTCGAGCCTGATGCTCGGCGTCGGAATCGGCGCCCTGGCGCAGCCGCAGCTGGCGGTGCGTTTCATGACGGTCAAAAGCACGCGTGAGCTCAATCGCGCCGTGATGATCGGTTCGGTGTTCATTCTCTGCACCGCGGGGGCGGCCTACATGGTCGGCGCGCTCTCCAACGTCTTCTTCTACTACAGCGACCGCGGGATCGCCGAAGGAATCAGCGGCGTGCTGGCCATCGAGGCGGCGGGCGGGAACCCCGACCTCATTATTCCCCTGTTTATCCGCGAAGCGCTGCCGTCGGTGGTGCTTTATCTTTTCGCGCTGACGATGCTTTCCGCGGGAATGTCGACGCTGAGTTCGCTGTTCCATGTGACCGGTTCCGCGATCGGGCACGATATTTTCCGCAACCTGGCCAAAGTGAAGCGCGACAACGTTTTGATTACGAGATTGGGGGTGGTGTTCGGGATTGCGGTCAGCGTAATCCTGGGCATTATTCTGCCGCCGGGAATCATCGCCCGCGGAACCGCGATCTTCTTCGGGGTTTGCGCGGCGGCGTTCCTGCCGTCGTATACGGCGGCGATCTTCTGGCGCGGCGCCACCCGGTTCGGGGTATGGCTTTCGATGTCGGTGGGGTTGGGAGTGAGCCTTTTCGGGCTTTTCTTCCTCCACACCAAGGAGTCGGCGGCGCTGGGAGTCTGCAAGGCCCTGTTCGGAAAAACCGAACTCCTGTCGGATTTCCCCTGGCCTTACGTGGATACGCTGGTTTACGCGCTGCCGCTTTCGGTAGCTGCGCTGATTTTGGGAAGCATCTTCTCGGAAAAATTGCCGGAGAAGCATGTGAAACATTGTTTTGAATCTTATAAGATAGACGGGTAACGATATGGCATTCAAAAGTGTCGGGAACAGCATCGACTTCCCGAAGTTGGAAGAGGAAGTCCTCGCCTTCTGGCGGGAGTCGAAGGTCTTTGAACAGTCGCTGGAACAGCGCAAAGGCGGCGAAGAATTTGTTTTTTACGACGGCCCCCCCTTCGCCACCGGGTTGCCCCATTACGGGCACCTTCTCGCCGGAACCATCAAAGACGTGATTCCGCGTTACCAGACCATGCGCGGCAAATATGTCGAGCGCTCCTTCGGGTGGGACTGTCACGGCCTGCCGGTGGAAAATGAGATGGAGAAGGAACTTCACCTCTCCAGCAAACGCGAGATCGAAGAGTACGGCATCGGCCGTTTCAACGAATCCTGCCGCTCGATCGTGCTCCGTTACACCGCCGAGTGGGAGAAGGTCGTGACCCGCATGGGCCGCTGGGTCGATTTCCGCAACGGCTACCGCACCATGGACCGCGATTTCATGGAATCGGTCTGGTGGGTCTTCCGCCAGCTCTGGGATAAGGGGCTGGTTTACGAAGGGTATAAAATCCTGCCCTACTGCCCGCGCTGCGCGACGCCGCTCTCCAACTTCGAAACCAACCAGGGGTACAAGGAGACAACCGATCCGGCCATCACCATCCGCTTTAAAGTGCGGAACGAGGAAGAAACATATTTGCTCGCCTGGACGACGACCCCGTGGACGCTGCCCTCCAACCTCGCGCTCGCCGTGGGGCCGGAAATCGATTACGTCAAGGTCAAAGACGGCGACTGCTTCTATTATATGGCTGAAAGCCGGCTCGGCGCCTACTACAAAGAGAAACCCGGAATCGTCTGGCGCGGCAAGGGATATGAGCTGGCCGGGAAATTGTATGAACCGCTCTTCCCCTACTTTGTGAAGCTGGGCGACGAGGGTGCGTTCCGTGTGCTTGCTGGCGAATTCGTCAGCACCGAAGACGGTACCGGCATCGTCCACTGCGCCCCCGGGTTCGGCGAAGACGACTATGCGCTCTGCAAAGCGAACGGGATCCCCGAAGTTTGTCCGATCGACGCCGAGTGCCGTTTCACTTCCGAAATCTGGGATTACGAAGGGCGGCCGGTCAAAGAGGCCGACGCCGACATCATCCGCCGCCTCAAGGATGAGGGCAAGATGATCCATCGCGGCCAGATCAAGCACAGCTATCCCCATTGCTGGCGCGACGACCGTCCGCTGATCTACCGCACGGTATCGACCTGGTTCGTCAAGGCGGAGTCCCTCCGCGACTGCATGGTGAAGAACAACCGGGAGATCAACTGGGTTCCCGGCCATATCAAGGACGGCCGCTTCGGCAAATGGCTCGAAAACGCCCGCGACTGGGCGATCAGCCGCAACCGCTTCTGGGGAACTCCGCTCCCGATCTGGCGCAATGAAGAGGGCGAAGTCTTTATCCCGGGCAGCGTGGCGGAATTGGAAGAAAAGACCGGGGCCAAAATCGACGACCTCCACAAGCACCTGATCGACGACCTCGAAATTCCGTCGCCGACCGGCAAGTCGCCGCTCAAACGGGTGCCGGAAGTGTTCGACTGCTGGTTTGAATCCGGCTCCATGCCCTACGCCCGGATGCATTATCCGTTTGAGAACAAGGAGCTCTTCGAAGAGCACTTTCCCGCCGACTTCATCGCCGAAGGTCTCGACCAGACCCGCGGTTGGTTCTATACGCTGGTGGTTCTGGGTGCGGCGCTCTTCGACCGGCCGCCCTTCAAGAACGTGCTGGTCAACGGATTGATTCTTGCCGAAAACGGCCAGAAGATGTCCAAGCGGCTCAAAAATTATCCCGACCCGATGCAGGTGGTCAACCAATACGGCGCGGACGCGCTCCGGCTCTTCATGCTGGGCAGCCAGGTGGTCCGGGGGGAAGACCTCAAATTCTCCGAGAACGGAGTCAAGGAAATCCTGCGCGGAATCATGATTCCGATGTGGAACGCGCTTTCGTTTTTCACCACCTACGCCAATGTCGACGGCTACGAGCCCGCTCCGGGCGAAGTGACGCCGCCCTCGAATCCCGGGAACGTACTCGACCGCTGGATTCTCTCCTCGGCCTCCCAGATGGTCGAGGAGGTGCGCGGCGAACTTGACGCCTACAACCTTCAGAAGGCGGCCACCCGGTTCAGCCGTTTCATCGACGACCTGACCAACTGGTACATCCGCCGCAGCCGCCGCCGTTTCTGGAAGTCGGACGACGACGCGGATAAGCGTGAAGCCTATCGGACCTTGCATTATGTCCTGCTGGTTTTTTCGAAGACCGCCGCGCCCTTCATTCCGTTCACCACCGACGCGATCTACCGGGTGCTGCGGACGGAGGCGATGCCAGCTTCGGTCCACCTCTGCGATTACCCCTGTGCCCTGACCTGCCGCGACGAATATCTCGAAGAGCAGATGGGCTTGACCATGACCGCCGTCTCTTCGGGGCGCTTCCTCCGCACCGCGAACAACCTCAAGGTTCGCCAGCCGCTGGCCAAAGCGGTCCTGGCGGCTCCCGATGCGCGTTCCCGCGAAATGCTCGAAGCGACCGCCAATATCGTGGCTGAGGAATTGAACGTGAAAACGGTCGAATTCATCGACGACGAAGAACAGCTGGTCAAACGTTCCGCCAAAGCGAACTTCAAGGTTCTGGGCGGCCGTCTCGGCAAGAATATGAAAGAGGCGGCGGCGATGATCCAGAAGCTCTCCGGGCAGGAGATCGGTGCGATCCTCGGCGGCAAAGCGCACGAGCTGACCCTCGGCGACGGCAGCCGCGCGGAAATCACCGCCGGCGATCTTTTGATCGAACGCGAAGAAAAACCGGGCCTGGTCGCCGCGAGCGGGAACGGCATCACCATCGCGCTCGCGACCGAACTGACGCCGGAACTTGAGGCGGAAGGTTTTGCCCGCGAGCTGGTGAGCAAGATCCAGTCGCTCCGCAAAGAAAAGGCGTTTGACGTCACCGACCGCATCAAAGTGACCTGGGAAATCCCGACTGCCCGCGTGGCGGCGGTCGAAGCGAACAAAGGTTATATCGCCGAAGAGGTGCTGGCACTGGAGTTCCGTTCCGGCGCCGGCGCTGTGGAGCTGGATGTCAACGGCGAAATCTGCCGCGTGACGCTGGATAAGGCGTAATTGATTATGACCGCGCGGACACGGGCCGGAATCGCGATCGCGTTTGTTCTCGTCGCGTTCGCCGGTTTGATCGGCGCCCGGTTGGGGCAGAGCGTCCTGGCGCGCGACGCCAGGGATGGCGCCTCTTTTTCGATCATGGGCACGGTGGCGAACTTTACCTTCTATGGAGCTCCCGCCGATACCCAGCGGGCGATCCAGGCGGGGATGGCGGAATTCAACCGGGTCAACCGCCTTTGCAGCATTTTCGATCCCGAAAGCGAATTGTCGCGTCTGAACGACGGTGCTTTTGCGGAGCCTTTCGCCTGTTCCGGCGAACTCTGGCGTCTTCTCAAAGAGGCACGGAAAGCCTGGGCGTTTTCCGGTGGAGCTTTCGATATCTCCGCCAAGCCGCTGATGGATCTCTGGGGATTTTACCGCAAACGCGGCGACAGCCTTCCGTTGGAGGAAGAGATTGCCGAGGCGAGTAAGCGTGTCGGGCTGGATAAAGTCATCTTCGATGATGAAAAGAGAACCGTCCACTTCACGGTTCCCGGGATGAGTTTCGATCTCGGCGGAATCGCCAAAGGCTACGCGGTCGATCAGGCGGCGAAAGCGGTGATTGCGCTCGGCATCCGGCGCGGCGTGGTCGATCTCGGCGGAAATCTGCGGCTGCTGCCCGAAGCTCCCCCGCATCAGGAATATTACCGGATCGGAGTGCGCGGGCCGGATCGAAGCATCCGGCAGGTTTTGCGCCTTCAGGGCGGAATTTCGCTCTCCACCAGCGGCGATTACGAACGTTACGTGGAGATCAACGGTATTCGTTACGGGCACATCATGGATCCGGCGACCGGCATGCCGGTTCCCGGCGGAGTCTCCGTCACCGTTCTCGCGTCGAATGCGATGGAGGCCGACTGGCTCTCCACCTCGGTTTTCATTCGCGGGGAGGAGATTGCGGAGAAGGCGCGGAAACAGCTCCGGGCTGAAGTCCTGTTCGTCAAGGCGGAGAAGGGCGAGTGAATTCCTTCGTCATCGGCATCGTCTCCGGCTGGATTTTCTGGCCGGGGCTCCTGCTCCTGCTGACCGGCGCCGGGCTCTCCTGGCGTGCAAAAAATTGGCGCAGCCGGATCGCAGTGGGGTTGACCGTGCTCGGGTTGCTTCTGGTGCTGGTTTCCGCCCTGCCGGTTCCGGGTGGATTGCTGATTATGCTTTTTCTGACCGTGGCGGCGTTCGCGATAAAACCCATTCGTCGGTGGGCGGGAATTCTCCTCGTTTTGCAGACACTCCTGGCGGGGAGCCTGGAGCTGCCTTACTGGCTGGATCGGAAGCCGCTCCCGGCGCCCGGCAGGGTCTGGGTGATGGGCGATTCCATCAGCGCCGGAATCGGTTTCAAAGGCGAAGTCACCTGGAGCGACCTTCTCAACCGGGAGTATCCGAACAGGGTCATCAACCGTTCGACCGGGGGAGGGACCGCTTCGTCGGCGCTCTCCTCCTTCGAAAAATATGATTTGCGCGGGGGCGACGTCATCGTCATTGAAATCGGCGGGAACGATCTCCTGGGCTCGAGCCGGAATTTCCGCGAAGATCTGAACCGGCTCCTGGCGGCGGTCGCCGCCTCCGGCGCTCCGGCGGTCATGTTCGAACTGCCGCTGCCGCCGTTTGCGAACGGCTTCGGCCGCGCCCAGCGGGAGTTGGCGAAACAATACGGGGTGACGCTGATTCCGCGCCGTTATTTCTCAGCGGTTCTTCGCGGCGAAGAATCGACGGTGGACGGGCTGCATCTCTCCAACTTCGGCCACGAAAAGATGCGTGCGGCCGTTGAACGCTATATCACGATGGAACCGATTCAATGAGTGAATTCAATTGCCAACGGTGCGGCAACTGCTGCCGCTGGAAAGGGTGCGTCAAACTGACCGACGCCGAAATCGACAGGATCGCCGCCTATCTGAAGTTGAGCACGATCGCTTTCCTTGAGGAATACACCCGGCTGATGCCGGACCGCCAGGGGCTGAGCCTGACGGAAAAGCCGGACGGCAGCTGTATTTTCCTGATGGAATCCACCCCCGCCGGCTGCCGCATCAACCCGGTAAAACCCCGCCAATGCGCCACCTTCCCAAAAGAATGGAACTTCCCCGGCTGGCAGGACGAATGTCCCGGGTCGGGCTCAGGGGAATAAGGGCGTCACCCCGCCTGCTTTAACGGTAGTCGATTTCGAAGAAAATCGCGCCGTACTTCAGTTTCGCGGTGTCGAGCTTCAAGTGCAGTTTCCCCTCGTCGAGAGAAACCGGCAGCTTCTCGGCCCGGGTTCCGTTGAAATGGAGCGCGTAAACGTCAGGTAGCTTCCGATTTCCGTTGTCGAGCGCGATATCCAGCCGGGCTGCCTCGATCAGCGCCGGGTGATTGCCCGACTCGTAGCAGATCCGCTGATCTTCGGTGTTGAAGATCTGCCCGGTGTTGAAGGCGTTGGTGGTG
>JAVBSA010000148.1:0-5976 GCA_031556915.1 Victivallis sp. | reverse complement strand
GAACGACGGCGATTTCCGCAGCAGCGGCGGTTCGTTCGATTCGCTCGACAAGAGCGTCCACCAGAACGAGGCGATCGAACTGCCGGGGAACAAGGTGATTGTGGCCTTCGGCCAACATGCGCGCTGCCGCAAATTCCTGATCTTCGACCTCGATTTCCTCTATGAGACCGGCCGCTCGGACGATTTCAGCCGGGGGCTGGACGGCTGGTCGCTCCAGCTGTATCTGAAGAGTATTTCGGGGAACTACCGGGGGATTACCGGCCACTGCTCCTTCAACCGCCGCCCGGGAGCGGCACTGGTTCCGCACCCGGATGGATTGCCGCGCGAAGTGCTGCGCATCGGGCGGCACCCGGATGCGCGGCTGCTGTTCGAAAAGGAGGGGGCGGTGTGGAACTTCCCGGCCGCCGGCAAGGGAACGCTTACCCTGAAGCTGCGGCTGGAATCCGGCTCGGCCGGAGTGCGCCTCTGTCTCGCGGACCGCTGGTTCAACCCGTGCGATCCGGTGGCGCATTGCTTTTCGCCCTTCGTTTTCAAGCTGGATCATACTCTTTGCCGCGCCGGGGAATGGAACGAAGTGCGGATCGTCTGGGAGTCCGGCCGGGCCGCGTTGTCATCGGGAGGTGAAACCGTCATCGAAACCGAACGCGCCCGCCCGGAATCGGGACAGATCAGCTACCTCCATCTGCAGAGCCTCGCCGAAGGCAGCGATCCCGCCGGGGTGTTGCTCGAGTGGGTTTGTAAGGAATAAGTTATTTCCCGGAAAAAAGATTGACAACGCGGCGAAGTGGTGGTATTGTTCTTTCAGGAGGGGATCATGAGAACGATAACGCTTTTTCTTGCATCCGTATTTCTGCTGTTTTCCCTTTGGGGAAAGGACGAAGAAATAGAGGTTTTCGGGGGAGAATGGATCGAAAACGGCGGCATCAGAAAATTGCATGACACTCCGCTGGGGGGTGTTTATGAATTTCCGCTCAGCGAGGTCTGGACCTGCCTGCCCGATTCGTGGCCCGGCGGCCCCTCCCGGCGGATAACGCACCCCGCGAATTGCCGCTGCAGCCGGTGTGAAATCCGCCGGAACGGAATCAAAAGTTCCCTTTCCATCAGCTTCGGAAAGAAGAAGCTGAAAAACAAGCGTTTCGTCGTGTTGGACTTCAGAGTTCGCGCCTTTCCGGCGTTGACGAATTCTAAGACGCCCGAATATCAGTTCCAGGTGGTCCGGAGCGAAGCGACGAAAATCGATTCCGATTACGGCAATATCTCCGGGATGGTTCGGATCCGCAGCGGCAGGCTTTACACCTTCGACACCACCGCCGTGCGGCCGGCGAACTATTGGGTCATGGAAACCGACGGAACCTATTACAAACCCAACTTCGAGCCTCACAGTTACCGGATTATTTTCGATACCCGGACAGGGAAACGCCTCACGGTGATTGTGAACGGGTACAGTCAGGTCTATCTACAGCCGGAGGAACCGATTCCGGGCGATGGCCCCATCGAGATCAATTCGCTCGGCATCATCTCCCAGAGCCGGGGCGGGGATGAACGTTACCGGCGGCGGATCCTCGAGTTTTCTCCGCCGAAGGTTTACCGGTTCGATTCCCCCAAACTGCTGGAATCTTTGCCGGAGCTCAAGGTCGCGCCGTATCCTTACGACTCCTATGCCATAGCCGGCTCGCGGCGGGGCAGGGCGCTGTCGGCGGAGGAAGAGGCGCGGAATTTGAAGCATCACAAAAATCCCGATCTGCAATATGCCTATGCCCTGCGGCTGCTTTACGGAAAAGACCCGCATCCCGCCCGGGCGCTCGAATTGCTGGAAAAAGCCGCCCGCGAAGACCACGTCCTCGCCATCTATCAGCTTGGTCTGTGCTACTGGCGCGGGTACGGAATGGAACCCGATCTGCGCAAGGCAGACCGTTATCTGAGAACGGCGGATCGATATGATTACCTGCAGGCGAACGTGTTGCGCTCGGCGATTTTATGGAATGAAAACAACCGGCCGAAATTCAATGAAGGGAAATCGTGGAACGGGGATATCGCCAAAACACTGCGTCTTTCCGATTGGCACAACCATGCGCATGATTTGTACGCTTTTATTTCCATTATCAATGGATTGGGGGGCTATCATCTGGTGGAGATGTCTCCCAAACGATATTCGCTTTCGCACTGGAATTTTCTGCTGCGTTCCGTTAACAAGGATCAGCCGGATCCGAAAGCGGAGACGCTGAGGGAATTGGACAGTCAGATCCGGACCGGATACCGCCCGGCCTGCCTGTTGAAGGCGTTGCTCCTCCGTTCTCTTGACGCTCCGGCCGAGGAAATCATGGCCCCCCTCGCCAAAGGCGCGGCGGAGGGCGACGCCGAGTGCCGGGTGATGCTGTTGGAGATGAAAGCCGCGACCGGGAAACTCGACGCGAAGGAATTCACGCCGGAACTCGAGATGGAGTTGGGGGATTACCCCATGTACGCGCTGCTGGAATTCGCCGTCAGGAATCCGGATGTGCCGGGCGTCGCCGAATTTCTGAAGTTTGAGAAAGACTTCTCCCGGTCGAAGCGCATCTGGTCGAAGCCGGAGACGCCGGAGTCGCATTATCTGCTCGGACTTCTGGAGTGGACAGTGGCGTTCCCCTATGCCCGGATGCACGCGTCGGTGGAGTCGGAACCGCGAAAGCCGAAGTTCACTGAGAGGAACGACCTCGGCGCCTCCGGCTTCAAGCATCTTGCCGCCGCCGCCCGGGGCGGAGTCCCCGGCGCCGTCTATCTGATTGCCCGGCAATACTGTCTCGGCGATTACCCTGCGGAAGATGCTTACAGTGACCGGGAACGGGCGTTTCAGGCCGGTCTGACGATGATGAAAAAAGCCGCCGCAGCGGGTCACCTCAAGGCCCGGTTTTATCTCCTGGAAGCGGAGACGGAGACCGCGAACCGGAAACGTCTCACCGAGATGCTGACGGAAAACGGGGAGTTCGAACAGCTGCAATACGCCCCCGCCGCTCTGCTGAAGGCGAAGATCCTGGAAAAACTGAAGACTTCCGGCGATGCCCCGGCGGCTTACGAGCAAGCCGGCAACCGGGGAATGCGCGAGGCATGGCGGCTCCTTGCCCTCGAAGCCGCCGCCCGCAAGCAGGAGGCGAAAGCCAATGCTTTCTGGGAGAAATACATTCAGGCCGACCGGGAATTCCGGGAGCAGGACCGCTACGACTTTTTCTATCCTTCTTACCGGATCGATCTTCCCCGGCACGCATGGATGATAACGGGGATTCATAAATGCGATACGCTCGAAGAGTATCACGCCCTTGAAGCTGACTGACGCTCCCGGATATGCGCTTCGGCGGTCAGGTAGGAGAGTTCCGGCCAGTTGGGGGTTGCCGTTACGCCGTGATCTTTGAGCAGCAGGTTCCGCAGCCGGGCGGCGTCGGCTTCGGGGTGGTTGCGCATGGTTTCCGCGTAATCGTCGACCGCTTGGATGGAGAGGTCCAGGAAGGCGAGCGCCTCCGGCTCTTCCACAACGCCGTTCGACGGCAGCTCGGGGTGGCCGAGGATAAGCCGCCGGATGTCGCCGCGCCGGCAGCGCTCGCGCAATTTGACCATGGATTCCCGGTAAACGGCCGGTTGGGAATAGAGCGCAATGCCGATATTGAGCGTACCGCGCCCCTGGACGGAGTCTCCCGTAAACAACGTGCCGGTAGACGGTTCCAGAATGCAGACGGAGTCGGGCGAGTGGCCGGGCGCATGGATGACTTCAAGCCGGATATCGCCCATTTCCAGAATCATGCCGTCGGCAAGAAGGATATCCGGAGCGAGCCTGGAATCCCCCAGCTGGTGAAGAGCGAATTTCGCCGGGGTCAGCTCGCGCAATTTCCCGTTCCCCTCGACATGGTCGCCATGCGAATGGGTGTTGACCACGAGCTTGATGGAGTCCAGCCCCATTCCGAGTCCACCGAGAAACGGCAGGATGACTTGGTCGGCGGCATCCTCGAACGCGGTGTCGATCAGCACGCAGCCGCCGCTCCCCGTAACCAGGAGCATCCCGGTCCAGAAATCGCGCCACGGGTATTTGATGTAATGGGTTTCAATCATGAAAGCTGATTCATCAGGTTGTTAAGGTAATTGTGCGAGCTCCAGTCGATGTGCATGGCCCTGGCGCTGCGCTCCAACCTCTGGAAGCAGGCAATATACTCCGCCTCGCTGCATTCGTGCGTCAGCAGGAAACACATTGCGTCGTGCCAGATGATATCGTGGAGCGGCCCGAGGGAACGCCCGTCCGGGCGGCGGCGCATGGCGGAGTAGATTTCAATGAAGACGTCGTCCGACGCGGAATCAATGACTTGATTTTCCTCCGCCCACACGACGGCCCGTTCTATGCTGTAGAAAAATGGAACATACTCCGGGGGATAATTCGAAAACTCCCCCGGATTGCGGTCGCCGCGGAACAACTCCCGGATGGATGGAACAATGAACGTGCAAAACTCTTTATCTTCGGTGCCGGCAATCACCTCATGCCGGTTTTCGCCGAAAGACAGGAATATATTTTTCCGGCAAAATTCGTTCCAATCGCCTTCCTGTGCCGGAAAATGCGTTTTGACTTCAGAAAACAGCCGTTCATGGAGAGAGAAGTTCAGTATTTCGCTCATTGTTCCGCATCTCATTGTTGGGTTTATAATATTTTTTTACTTTACAGTGGCAGGGAATCTTTTTCCAGTGGCGGACGAAAAATCGGCGGATAAATCGCAAGGCGAGAGAATTTTCCGGATACTCAATCAGGTATAAATGAATTACAGAAATCAGGATAAGAAATACCGTTTTCGGAATTGACTGTTCGCGTGATTTGTTATATAATTAAAGCAGTTAAGAAATGGTGTAATGATGACAAAGCATGTTATGTTGATGGTTGAGTGGCAGGTCGGGCATCTGGTGCGCGGCGTGGTTGATTACGCCCGGCGGCACAATTGGCATCTGGTTCTCTGGCATGCGGGCGATATCAGGATCGCGTTGCGCGACTGGCGCGGAGACGGGGTGATCGGCAGCTTGTCCTATCCGAATCTTTTCTGCAGAAAAAATCTCGGCAATCCGAATGTGAAACTGGTTTCCCTTGTGCCTCTCAAGTATCCGAGCGTCCCCTATACGCTGGTTCGCGAGGACGACGGGGCGATCGGTCGTCTCGCCGCCGAATATTTCAGCAGGAGCGGCTACGGGTACTTTGCCGCTTTCAGCGCGTCCCCGCGCGGCCGGGCTTTTTGTGAAACATTGAAAGAACAGGGATTCAAATGCGCCCGCCTTTCGACCAATACCCCGGAAAAACTCCCCCGATGGCTGGCGCGACTGCCGAAACCCTGCGCGTTGTTTGCCGAGAACGACTGGGACGCCTCCGAGGTTCTCAACGTCGCCCTCTGGAACAAGATCAACGTACCCGGGGAATTGGCGGTTCTCGGGGTCGGCAATGATCCTTGCGTCTGTCACGCTCCGTCGATCCCGCTTTCCAGCATCGACAGCGGCCTTTATCAGTTGGGTATGAGTGCCGCCGGAGAGCTCGACCGGCTTCTGGATGGGGGAGCGCCGGATCCGCGGGGAATTTTCATCCCGCCTTCTCCGGTTCCGGTGGAGCGCGGGAGCACCGATTTCATCGTCGGCAGCGATCCCCGGCTGCGGGAAGTCATCGAATATATGCAGCTTCACCTCACGGAACGGCTGAGCATCCACTCGCTGGCCCTCCGCTTCGGCCTTTCCGATTCCGCGCTCTACAAATTGTTCGCCGGACAATTCAATGCTTCGCCCAAACAGATTCTGCTTGAATTGCGTTTGAAGCAGGTTGATTTCATGCTGCGCGCAGGCGGAAACGATACGATGAAACAGATTTCCGAAAGCGCCGGGTTCCCGACCATGGGGGCGTTTTTCGAAGCTTTCAAAGAAAAATACGGCTGTACGCCCGGCGAATGGAAAAGGAGCAACCATTGCAAATGAACGATTCTTCTGAAATGA
>JAVBSA010000134.1:0-3715 GCA_031556915.1 Victivallis sp. | reverse complement strand
GTTCGGCACGGAAATAGTTGTGCATTTCCAAATTCCAGTCGGTGAAAGCCATGTAGATGCTCATCACCAGCGGAATCACCGTAAACGCGAGAAAACCGAGAATATTGGGGAGCAGGAAACCGACGCCGATCGCCAGCTCTTTTGCGTCTCTTTTGCCGAATGCCATTTTTATTTGCTCCCTTCCGCCGCCGGTGTCTCCAGCATGCCCTTTTCACGGTAATACTTGAGATAGAACGGATTCTTGATCAACCTGGCCGGAATCTTTTTGCCCGCCTTCTTGAGTTCATCGATTTTCTGCTGGTCGGCCCAGGCCGCGTCCCACGCCTTCTTCATGACGGGGTTGGCGCCCTTGCTGATCTCGATCTCCATGTTGTAACGGTTCTCGACCAGGGCGACCGCGTCTTCCAGGTTCAACCGGTCGTTGAAGAACTGGTTGATGCCGTTCTGCAGCCAGTTGACGGAACCGGTTTTGACATAGGGGCTGCTGTGAACGGGCAGCGCGATGGTTTCCGCCCACTCGATTTCGCGCACATGCACGTCGTTCTCGTTGGGGTATTTGGTCAGGAGCTTGTCGGCGTCCTTCACCGCCTTGATGTTCGGCGGCAAACCGTCGGCCTGTTCGACGATATAGCGGTTGTATTCCTCGCCCGCCAGGAACTGGAGGAACTTTTTGGCCAGCTCCGGGTGCGCGCTGCCGCGATAGGGCATCGCGGCGCGCACGGTGATCGGGTGGTTCTTGAATTCATACATCGGCATCTGGCTGACGCCGAACTCCATGGTGATTCCCTTCTGCTTCTGGATCTCGCGGAAGCGGATCAGGCAGTAGCGCCCCATCACGATCATGGCGTATTTGCCGGAGGAGAAAGCGGAGAAATCCGCCCCGCCGTACCCGGAGTCGGCGCTGGCGCTCATCGAAGCGACGTCCGCCGCGGTCGGGGCGAGCTTATCGGCGAAGGTCCATTTGTGGAACAGCCCGAAGACCTTGCGGACCCGCTCGTCGTTGGCGACGCATTTGGTGAGCGTTTCGTTGTAGATGTCGAATCCCTGGCTGCGGATGATGCACATCAGAATGTTCACGCCCCAGCCGGAGTCGAGCGTCTGGAAGAAGAAGTTCTGCTGGCGCGAGAGCCCCTCGTTGGCTTTTTTGACATACTCTTTGCCCATCGCCTCGAACTCTTCGGGCGTCCACTCCAGCGGCGGGCGCTTGAAGCCGTGCTTCTCAAGCGTGGAGAGGTTGATCCAGACGCAGGCGCTGGCGCCGTTGCAGGGGTAGGCGTACTGTTTGCCGTCCATGCCGGTCAGGATTCCCGCCATGCCCGGATAGGTATTTTTGAGGCCGTAACCGTTCTTGTCGGCGTCGGCGGTAATGTCGAGGCCCACGCCGAGCTGCTGAAAGCCGAGCACCTCGCCGGTATCGAACACGTCGCCCGCCATGCCGGAGACCGCCTGGATGAGCGTGCTCTGATTGCTTGCGGTCTGGAGAAGCACGTTGCCGTCCGGCATGGGGCTGCCCGGAGCCACATAATGGGGATCGCCGGCCTTGAGGGGAGCAGCGGTATTGCTGTAGGCTTTGTTGAGCGCAGCGGCGGCCGTTTCGGAATAAAGAACCGTTTTGCCGTCCTTATCCTTGAGGATATGGTGGTTCTTTACCAGCCATTCGCGGAACAGCATGATCTGCTCTTCGCGCTGGGGGTTGGCGTCGGTCTGCCAGACGATCACCGGGCTTACGGACGCCTGCTCACGACTCGAAAAAGTCGTGTAAAACGCCGCCGCGATCAGGATCAGCAGAATCAGCACAAACAATTTTTTCATTCCGTGCTACTCTCCTTGCATTTTATTTGAAATTTGAAAACATGACGATCATAACCGTCAACAATACACCCGGATGCATTTTTTTTCAACCCGGCGCGATAACAAATTATTCATTATTTTAGGGGTAAAACGTCTTGCTTTCCCATTTTCAGGAACGTATATTATTATGTCTGCCGCTATTGTGATTTTTCCCGGAAAGGTACGGTTCATGCAACCCGGATTCGACAGTGAGAAGTATTTAAAAGAACAATCTTTGGCCATTCTCGAGCGGGCCGGCAACTTCGACGACAAACTTTACCTTGAATTCGGCGGCAAGCTTCTCAGCGACTTCCACGCCGCCCGTTCCCTCCCCGGTTTCGACCCCGACACCAAGATCAAGCTCCTGCAGAGACTCAAAGACAAAATCGATATCATCATCTGCATTTTCGCCGGAGACATCGAAGAAAAGAAGATGCGGGCCGACTTCAACCTCACCTACGACTCGGAAACCATGCGCACCATCGACGACCTGCGCGACCGCGGCCTCGACGTCAAGGCGGTGGTTGTCACCCGTTTCGAGGGGCAGCCTTCGGTCAAAAAGTTCATCGCCAAACTCGGGCGGCGCGGAGTCAAAGTTTACACCCACCACCCCATCGAAGGATATCCGGCCGATCTCGACAAGATCGTCGGCCCCCACGGCTACGCTTCAAACACCTACATCGAAACCGACAAGCCGATCGTGGTGGTGACCGGCCCCGGGGCGAATTCCGGCAAGATGGGCACCTGTCTCTCGCAGGTCTATCACGAATCTTTGCGCGGCATCAAGGCGGGCTACGCCAAGTTCGAGACCTTCCCGGTCTGGAACCTCCCGCTGAAGCACCCGGTCAACCTCGCTTACGAGGCGGCCACGGCCGATCTCCAGGACATCAACATGGTGGACCCCTACCATCTTGAAAGCTACGGCGTCGTCGCGATCAACTACAACCGCGACGTTGAAATCTTCCCGGTGGTGAAAAGGATCCTCGGCCGGATCATGGCCCCGGAACGGCTCTATCAATCCCCGACCGACATGGGGGTGAACCGGGTCGGTTTCGCCATCGTCGACGATGAAATCTGCCGCAAGGCGGCGAGCCAGGAGATCATCCGCCGTTACTTCCGCTACCAGTGCGATCATCTTCAGGGGGGCAACGACAAGCCCGTCGAACGGGTCAAGCTGCTGATGGATGACCTGGGCGTGACCGAACTCGACCGCAAAGTGGTCGCCGCGGCGCGCGCGGCCGCGGCCAATGCGGAAAAACGCCCCGATAAAAAGGGCAGCGACGGGATCTTCTGCGGCGCGGCCCTGGAGCTGCCCAACGGCAAGATCGTCACCGGCAGCAACACGCCGCTGCTTCACGCGGCCTCCTGCTGCATCCTCAACGCGATCAAGGAGCTGGCGAATCTGCCGGACAATCTGCACTTGCTCACTCCGCTGGTGGTCGATTCGGTGAGCACGCTGAAAAAGAACATCTATCAAAACAGGGGAATCAGCCTCGACCTCGGCGAAACGCTGATTGCGCTGTCCGTCAGCAGCCCGACCGATTCGGCGGCAAAACTGGCGATTCAGGAGCTGGCCGGCCTCTCCGGGTGCGAAATGCACCTGAGCCACCTGCCGACGCCGGGCGATGCCGGAGCGCTCCGAAAACTCGGAATCCGCGTCACCAGCGACCCGTGCTTCGCAACCCGCAACCTTTTCAATGAGGATCAGTAAGATGCAGCAGAACCGCCTCCCCCTCCCCTCCGCACTCGATGGAATCGGTTCCGCCGAAGGTTGGCGCGAGCGCCGGAGCGCGATTCTGGCAGACTACAAACGCCTGATGTACGGCGAACTGCCGCCGGCTCCCGATTCGATGCGCGTCGAACTGCTGCGCGAAACCGACGGGGC
>JAVBSA010000630.1:0-6517 GCA_031556915.1 Victivallis sp. | reverse complement strand
AAGCTGTTCCCGGCGTACGCCGACCTGCCGTTCCAGGCGGATGATCCGTGGATGGCCGACCTGCGGGAAGACAAGCCGGTCCTGCTTTACGACATGGAAGATCCCGCCCAAATGGAATTCACCGGCTCGCGGAAAGCTTTCGTCAAACCGTTCGACATGAAGTCGGTTTTTCTCACCGGCATCTTCCGCCACGGGGAGCTCTGGGGGGATTTCAGCGTCATTTACGAGAACGAACCGTGCCGTGAATTCAATCCGGGCGATATCGCGACGCTGCAGGCGTCGGCGCATCTGCTCGGAATCATGCTGGAGCGGCAGGCGGCGCGCCAACAGCTTCTCCACGCCCTGGAACAAGCCGAGGCCGCCGGCAAAGCCAAGAGCTTCTTCATCGCCAGCGTCAGCCATGAAATCCGCACCCCGCTGAACTCGGTCATCGGTTTCTCCGAACTTCTCCGGAATGGCGGGGTCTCGCCGGAGCAGGAGAAGGAGTTCCTCAACAACATCGTCTACAGCGGGAACGCGTTGCTGCAGCTGGTCAACGACGTGCTCGACCTCTCCAAGCTCGAAGCCGGCCAGATGAAGTTCGTTCCGAAACCGACCGATTTCGGCCGGCTGGGACGGGAGGTGATGCAGATTTTCCGGTTCAGCGCCGACAAGCGGAACCTGGAGTTGAAAACGGAAATTCCCCCGCTTCCCGAGTTGGAGCTGGATGCGCAGAGGATCCGTCAGATTCTCTTCAACCTGATCGGCAACGCGGTGAAATTCACGCTTCAGGGGTCGATCGCGCTCCGGGCGGAATTCCGGCCGGAAGACGGCGGGAAGGGAACTCTCGAATTCTCGATAGCCGACACGGGAATCGGAATCGCCAAACAGAATCAGGAGCACCTGATGGAGCCTTTCGTGCAGATTGCCGATCAGCATGGAACCAACGCCACCGGCAACGGAACCGGGCTCGGCTTGTCCGTCTCCCGGCGGTTGGCGGAGAAGATGGGCGGCGAGCTGTGGCTTGAAAGCGACCTGGGCAAAGGCAGTATTTTCGGAGTCACGTTGAAGGATGTGCGGCTCTCTCCGGCCGGGGAGCAGGCCGGCGTTTCCCCAGCGCCGGAGACATTGCCGGAGGCGAATCTCGCCATCCTGGCGGTTGACGATGTGGAAATGAACTTGAAAGTATTGAAAGCGATGTGCGCCAGACTGGGGGTGACGGATGTCGTTACCGCGGATTCCGGGGCGGCGGCGCTGGAGTTGTTGAGCCGGCGTCATTTCGACTTGGTGCTGACCGACTTGTGGATGCCGGAGATGGATGGATTCGAGTTGCTCGCCGGAATTCGTTCCGGCCGCCGCAACGCGGCGATTCCGGTCATTGTCGTCACCGCCGACGCGGAGGTCCGGAACGATTTCGCCCGGAAGGGATTCGATGGCATTCTGCTGAAGCCCGTGACATTGGAAAAGCTGAAGGAAGCGATAAAGAAATGAGCCGATTGCAGGGGCCGGGCGGCCAGGCAGACGCGTCAACGCAAAACCTTTGGGAGTCGGAAAATTCTAAAGTACCGATTTTCGAAGGCTTGTCGAGTGATTTTCGTCGAAGCCGTGAGGAGCGTATCAAGATACGTGACGAGCGGCTTTGACGAAAAGCGCAGGGAAGACTCGAAAATGGTATTTTACGCGATGTGCAAGTTTTTTTATTGCCGAACAGAGCTCAAGTTATCTTCCGGAGCGCCTGAGCCAGCTAAGTCGTGGGCGCCGGGGGGCCATTGCTTTAGCCCCCCGAACCCTCCTTTTGCTCCCCGGGGAGATAGGCGTTTCCGGTATGCGGCCGACTTTGCGGCGCATTTTCGGCCGTCGCCGAAAATACTTACCTACGCGTCGCTTCGCTCCTTGTCCCCTCATGCGGCGGGGAGCCTCGCTCTCTACGTTCAGCTGCCTCGAATTTCTTCGAGGCATCCGCTTTGCTTCGCAAACCGGTTCCTTCACATCCGTTCGCGGCGCTGACCGCGCTTTGGTTACCGCGTACGATGGTTTTCAATTAAAAAAACTTGCACATGGCGTAATTTTCAAATAAATTACCTCGATGCAAGCATGCGAGGTATTGGTCAGCGGTGGCTCAAAAGTCAAAGACCAATTGACCTTCGTGGAGTTTTTTGTATCCCCCCTGCCCCGCGACATAACGTTGTATAACATCCTTGCTGGCATACATGCCAACAGTATTTACATAATACCCACTTGACCATAAATTGCCACCCCAAAGCTGTTCCTTTATCTCAGGGTGGCGCAAAAATAATTGACGCGCACTTATGCTTTTCAGCATTTTCACAATTTGTGTGACTGACAACATGGGCACACTCTGTATCAAAAAGTGAACATGGTCTTCATCCACACCTATTTCTACAAAGTTAATCTCATATCGTTGACTTATTCCTATGCAAATATCGCGCAGGGATTTTTCTACCTCATTGGTAAAAATCTTACGTCGATATTTTGCAGGAAATACCAAATGATATAACAGCAAACTCTTATTGTGACTCTTATAAATATGTTCATCTTCCATAGTCACATATTATACAGCAATTACAATCACGATGCAAGCATCGGGGAATTTACCCTCCTCTGATTCAAACAATGAACGCCAGCACGACTTCCTGCAGCTTGCGGGCGGAAAATGGTTTGGATATCACGTCGGTGCAGCCGTTTTCAATGGACCAACGCATGTCGTGGTAGAAATCGCTGGTCGTCATCGCGATGATCGGTATGGTGTTGGAAATATTGTGAACTTTCCTCACCACATCCTGTTTGCCGGCCATCTCCATGCTCATCAGCACTTGGAAATATTGTGAACTTTCCTCACCACATCCTGTTTGCCGGCCATCTCCATGCTCATCAGCACGATGTTGGGGTGCTCGAGAATGAAGGAGCTGAGGATCTTCTCCTCTTCCGTAACTTCCACCACATCGTATTTGTCTTTGAGCGCTTCGTAAATGAACTGCATATCGTTCGCGGCGGGTTCCACCACCAGGACTCTTTTGCGCTGTTTGGCGATCAGTTCCCGTACGCTGCCGATATTTCCCACAACGGGCGGGGCATACCGGTAGGGAATCGTAAAGGAAAAGACGCTTCCTTCGTGCAATTTCGAGCTTACCGTGATGTTTCCGCCGAGCCGTTCCACAATGCTTTTGCAAATCGACAGGCCGAGCCCCGTGCCTTGCACATAGTAGTCCAGCTTTTCAAAGCGCTTGAAAATCGCCGCGAGTTTGTCTTCCGGAATGCCGCAGCCGGTGTCGGAAACGGTAAAAATCAGATGATCCCCGCCCCGTTCCACCTTCAGCGTGATATTGCCGCGATCCGTGTATTTCGCGGAATTGGAGAGAAAATTGAACAACACCTGCTTCAACCGTTTGGCGTCCGTGGGGACTTCGATCTCCGTATCCGGCAAGTCGTAAATAAATTGCACGCCCGGCTTGATGTTGGGCCGGTAAAGTTCGTGCACTTCCTTCATCAGGCTCACAATGTCCGTCTCTTCGAACACGAACTCGGTCATCCCCGCCTCCAGGCGCGACAGGTCGAGGGTATCGTTGACGATCCGCAGCAAGGTGTCGGTACTGTTGCGGATCATTTCCATGTATTCAGTCCGCACATCGATCTCTTCTTCTACCACGAGCAGTTCCGAGAAGCCGACGATGGCGTTCAGCGGCGTCCGGATTTCATGGCTGATCCCGGCGAGGAAAACGCTTTTCATCCGGTCCGATTCTTCGGCGCGTTTGCGCTGCGTAAGGATTTCCTCGAGACGCCGCACGCGGTCGCCGATATCCTGGATCAGGCAGAACGCCTTGTCGCCGTCCACGGGAACAATCCGCGCCTGGTAATAATAGCGGATGCCGGACAGGTCGAGATGGTATTCGATTTCCCGCCAGTGGTTGGTTCGCAGGCATTCGCGGATGTTGACGAGAAACAGTTCGCTCACTTCGGGCGTATACAAATCGCGCCCGGCCGTGCCGATCAGCTCCTCGTTCCGGTGAAACAGCCGCAACCCCCTGGGGGTGATGACGTCCACGAACATGAAATTCACGTCGAACACGAAAATGAAGTTGGGGAACAGGGAATTGACCAATGTCCCGTACCGCTTTTCCCAATTCTGCATCTTCGCCGCCCTGCCCTTGTTCACGGTGAGGACGGCCACGCCGTTGCCGCAGGGAAGAATGGAACTCTCCAGCATTGTATCATTGTTGAAACAACGGTATGTTACCGTTGTGCTGTTCCCCGCGGACGCCGCGGAAAAGGCTTCGTCGAACCGGTGTGCGTCGTCCCGGTGAACCGTCTTCCCGGGCGAAGATGATTCTTCCTCCGGGAGCTCCAGGCCGAGCAAGCCGAAATAATCGTTTTCGAAATGTCCTTTGCCGGTTCCCGCATCGTACGTCCATACGCCCGTATTCGCCGACGTCAGGATCGGCAGCAAATCTCTGTTAAAATCAGGCATGTTCGTCACGCAGAACCTCTTGCAACACGAAAGCCGGCTTCGTCTTCCGTGATTTTTAAAATTACGTATGCAAGTTTAAAATATAGTTCCCGTCAAGGGAATTACAAATTTTTCAGGTAATAAAAATTGTCTTTTTTCGCGATTCCGCTATTGACACGGCGCTGAGTTTATTGTATAATATAGCAAATTGACACGTGACAACACAAAAAAGGCGGTTATTGATGTATTTCAATTACAGGAATTTTTCGGTGGAGTTCTGCGAGAAGAGCGGCGCTTTCCGTTGTTTCTACACTCCGGCGGGGGAAACGCGGGAGCGCGAATTCCTGCGCGACGGGCGCATCCGGCTGCTGCATGACGGCGAACCGTGCGATCTTGCCGGGTTCCGGAGCTGCGGGCGGCAGCTCGTCCAGGAGGCGGATTACCTGGTCTGCCGGTGGCATTATTCCGACTCCGCCCATGGCGTTTCCGACAGCCGGATCGGCTTCCGGCTGTCGGGCGACGGAATCACGGTCGAAATGTCGACCCGCGCCAGGCTGCGCGCCGACGGCCTCCTGATCTGGGGCGGGGACCCGGAGCATTCCACCTTCGGAATCCGTCAATACGCCGAAGAGAGCAATATCCTGCGTTCCGCCTGCGGCCCGGCGGTTTCTCCCTGCGACGACGCGCTCTTCGACCGGTTGACCGACCGGGTGCTCGCATTCGATTCCCCGGGTGACTTCCGGGTTGGCTTCGACTGGAAAAAGAAGGCGTACCGGTTCGACTACGCCGACGGCGTGGATTACGGACGCGAATTCAGCTTCCGCATCCGTGAAAACTACTGCCGCGACAAGTTTCACATCCCCTACGCCCCGATCCGCAAAACCCACGGCTTCGAAACGCCGCCCGTCGGCTGGATGAGCTGGTACGCGCTGATGTTCGACACCTGCGAGCAAACCGTGCTGGAAAACGCCGAAAGGCTGGCAACCGTCTTCGGTCCCTGGTCGCCGAAACTCTGCCTCTGGGTCGATTGGGAGTGGAACCACTGCTCTTGGGACGCCAACGGCACCGTTGGCGTGGATCCCTTCAACCCGCGGCCCGACGTCTACCCCAACGGCCTCGCGCCGGTGGCCGATGCGATCCGCAAACTCGGGTTGATTCCGGCGCTCTGGATGGGCCCGACCAACGACGGCCAGGTCACACGCGCCTTCCGGGAGCACCCCGACTGGATCCTGGGCGAGAAAAAGGAGTGGTGCGGCCGGTACTGGATCGACCCGACCCACCCCGAAGTGCTCAAGGAATACATCCCGGCCGTCTTCCGCCAGGCTCTCGCCTGGGGATATGAGATGCTGAAATGGGACTGCCTGCCGGTGACGCTGGGAGCGTGCGATTTCTTTCACGACCGCCTCTTCGACCCCTCGCTTTCCACCGACGAAGCGGTGCGGGGCCTGGTCCGGGCGGCGCGGGAGGCGGTCGGGCCGGACGTCTACATGCTCTCCTGTTCCGGTTCGGCCGACCGGGAAGTCTGCTTTGCGATGGATTGCTTCAGCGCGGCACGGATCGGCGGCGACGTCTTCGCCTGGGAGCATTTCATCCATTCGGCTCTTCAGCGCGTCTATCATTGTTACGCCTGGCACAACGTGACGCTCTATGCGGACGCCGACAACCTGGTGCTGCGCGAGGAGTTCAACACCCCCGCCCAGTCCCGCTCCCGCGTCTCCTTCTACGGCCTTGCCGGGCTGCCGGTGACCATCGGCGACGACCTGCGGAATCTGCCGGAGGACAAATGCGATCTTCTCCGCCGCCTGATGCCGGTCGCCGACATTCACCCGTCGGAGTTGGAACACAAAGTCTGCGGTGACACTTACAGCATGCAGAATCTCGCCGTCTGCCGCGAATTCGGCTCCTGGAACGTAATCTGCGTCAGTAATCTGCGCCATGAAAAATTGCGGATTTCGCCGCACCTCCGCCGCGATTTTCACCTCCCGGGAGACCGCTTCGCCGTCTACGATTACTGGAACAGACGGTTCCTCGGCGTTCACAGCGGTGCTGTCGCCCTGGAGCTCGCCCCGGCCG
>JAVBSA010000513.1:0-18135 GCA_031556915.1 Victivallis sp. | reverse complement strand
GATCTTCCCGTTGATCAGGTAGTTGCCGTCACGGTCGACGGCGACGGCGGGATTCGGTTCCAGCCTCAGGGAGGAAGGAATATCCTTGAGCTCCGGAAAAGGATCGGCCGCCAGGAGCGGGACGGCCAACAGGAGAGGGGCGAAAAAGCGCGGTATCATTGCCATTCTCCGGAAATCCACTTAATTGTTTACCGCCTGGCCCCAGAAATAGACATAGTATCCTTCCGCCGGAACTTCATTGATGTTCCGGGCGGCGGTATGTCCGTCGAGGAAGGCGAGGTTGGCGCTGCGGGTGCCGTGGCGATAGCCGATCTGTTGATTTTCATACAACGGTCCGGGGAGTCCGCGTTTTATGATTTTGGGATCCGTTCCCGCCGTTCCTTCCATATCGCCGAATGCCAGCCGTTCCGCCGGTGTTTTGACCTTTTTGTAGGAAGTCCCGTTCAAATAGCTGGTGGCATTGGGAAAAGAGCCGATAAATTGATTGAGGCCGTAATTTTGCGCGGGAGCGGGGCTGCCGTCGTTCAGCTTCTCCGAGGTCGGGCAGAGGAACAGTTTGTATTTCACAAATTGATTGTTTGCGGTGATAGCCGATTCCCCATAGAGGAACTGCGCCAGTTTATCTTGCCATTTCGCATACTTGAATGAACCGTGCACATCGAAATTCACCAGGGGGCCATGGCCGTTGTAAGCGTCCGCGTATTGCAGGAGAAGAGACGCAATCTGCTTTTCGTTGGAAATGCAACTGGTCGACCGGGCCCGGTCGCGGGCCTTGCCGAGCGCCGGCAACAGCATGGTGGCGAGAATAGCGATAATGGCGATCACAACCAGTAATTCAATCAGCGTAAAAGAGTTCTTTTTCGACATGTTCCGGTCTCCTTCTCTTATTGTTCTGAAATCTGAAGTTGAAGCAGGCATTCGTCAGGAACCTCCCGTCCCGCGAATAGTTCCGCCATCCAGGCATCGGCGTGGCGGGCTGTTTCCCGATATGGAAAGTCGCGGATGATTCCGTGAATGCCTGTCAAGTGCCGTGTGGTGCCTTCCGCCAGAACCAGCCAGCCGGGGAAAGGGATTCCCCAACTTTCCAGGATCATCCGGAGCGAACAGGCGGTTTCGCCGTGAGCGTAGACCGCGTCGGGGAAAGCGCCGTTTCCGGCGTATTCTTTGATTTTCTCTTCGAACTCTCCCATATTGGCGGCTTCGGTGATTGTGATCTTTGTCCGTGTGTCGGTGAAATATTGGCTGAATCCCATCAGGATTTCACGACAGAACGAGTCGAAATTCATCCAGAGGAGACTGCGGATATTCCGCTTCTGCGCCAACGCGGCCATCCGGCGCCCCGCCTCCCGGCAATCGAACACGATCGACGGAACCGATTCGACCCGGTGTCCGATGGCGATGGCCGGGAAGCCGCTCCGGCGAAGAATTTGCAGCGCCTCGGGGAGGCCTTGGCGCGGCCAGATGGCGATGATGCCGTCCAAGCTCTGCGATTTCAATTCGGCGGCGATATCGCCGGCATGTCCCGAGATCAGATTCACCGGCCGGCAGCGCGCCGTTTCCGGCAGGGCCAACGCGCATTGCGAAGCAAAGCTCCAGTGCGACAGATCGTAATAGTGGAGGCGCCCGTCTCCGCAAACGAGTCCGACCAACCGGCGGCCGGCGTTCTTTTCGCTGAAATTGATTTTTCCGGGAACCGTGAACATGCCGATTCCGCGTTTTCCGACGATCAGCCCGTCCTCCACCAGTTTCTTCAATTCGCGATTGACCGTGCTCATCGAGATATGATGCGCTTCCGACAACGCCGAGGCTGAGGGCAGCGCGGTTTCATGCAGAGGATCGCGGTACAACAGGTCGATGACCGCATGGCGGACACGCAGTCCGGCCAGGGATTTTTCTTTTTTCGCCATATCGATCTCCTTGGTACACATATATCATAACATATGTCATGATATAATTATACCACAAACGCGGTCCGATGTCAATAGCCGGGATGAAAAAATGAAATAAATTGACCGAAACATTTTCGGCGCGTTCACAGAGGTTGCTTTTTCGGGGCGGGAGGGTTATATTTTTCTAACCATGAAAGTTATTTTACAGCATCCCGGCGAACTGGTTTCATTGCTCACCGCCGCCGGATTTCCGCCCGACCTGCGTTGCGGGGGGCGCGGCACTTGCGGCCGCTGCCTCGTCACGCTGCTGGCCGGGCGTTACCGGCTGCCCGGGGGCGAAGAGTTTGAAGTGACTTCGCCGCTTGAGGTGAAGGCGTGCCGGACACACTTGCTCGGCGACTCGGGCGAGGTGGAGATTCCGGACCCGGGCGCGATTGCGGCGGCTGTCTCCTGGCAGACGAAACCTCTGCCGGAACGGGAGGAATGCGTCATTGCCGTCGACCTGGGAACCACCACCGTTGCCGCGGTGAAAGTCCGCAACGGCGACGTCGTCGCGGCGGCGGGCGGAGCCAATCTGCAAGCCCGGTTCGGCGACAACGTCGTCACCCGGATCGGGGGCGGCGTCGAAGAGTTGCGTCTGGCGGCGGCGGAAAGCATCAATCTTCTGCTCGATCAAATCGGCGCGGATGGGGCGGTCCGCATCGCCGTCGCCGGAAATACCGTCATGTCGCTCCTGTTCCACGGAATCGATCCCGCGCCGGTCGGCGTGTTCCCCTTCGAGCCGCCCTGCCGGAGTTTTCAAATGAAAACGGCGGCGGAGCTTGGACTCCGGGCGCCTGCTGAAATTCCGATTCTGACCGTTCCCGCCATCTCCGGTTACGTCGGCGGCGACATCGTGGCCGGGCTCGGCGAAATCGAGCTCGGGCGCGGCGAACTCCTGCTCGACCTCGGCACCAATTGCGAGATGGTGTTCCACACCCGGAAGGGGTTGTTTTCCACTGCCGCCGCCGCGGGACCCGCGTTCGAGGGGGCGGGAATCGGCTGCGGCCGCCGGGCGGCGCCGGGCGTGATCGACCACATATGGAGCGACGGGAGTTTTTCGGCGCTTTCCGACGCCTTGCCCGTCGGATTGTGCGGCACGGCGATGATCGACTTTCTCGCCGTGCTCCGGGCGCAGGGGCGGCTGAACGAATTCGGGCGGCTGGTTCCCAGGGCGGATTTCTTTGAGATCGCTCCCGGGATCCGCATGACCGAAGGCGACATCGAACAATTGCTGAAGGCCAAAGCGGCGGTCGGCGCCGGACTCAGGGTTCTGGTGGAGCATTGCGGTGAACCGTTGCGGAAAATCCATCTGGCCGGGGGATTCGCCCGCTACCTCAATCTGGAAAGCGCGAGGAGAATCGGAATGCTGCCGCCGGATTGCGCCTGTTCCGTCATCGGCAACAGCAGTCTCGCCGGAGCGGCCAGACTTGCCGTCGACCCGGAGCGGCTGGCGGTGCTGGAACGGATCTCCGCACTGCCGGAAGCGGTGTCGCTCAACGAATTGCCCGGTTTTGAGGATGCTTACGTGGATGGACTGCTCCTGCCATGAAAGAGCTTCATTTTTTCAGCGATTACCTGATCGGAAAATACGGCAGGCGGCTGCAGCGGATCGGCATCGACCTCGCGCTCGGCTGCCCCAACCGGGCGGAACGGTTCGGGCCGGGCTGCGCCTTCTGCGCGGAAGACGGCAGCCGCGCCCGGCATCTCGCGCGAAAGCTCGACCTGCCGGGACAGGTCGCCGCCGGAATCGCCTATACCCGGGAACGTTACGGCGCCGAAGCGCCTTACATCGCCTATTTTCAGGCGTTCACCTCGACCTACGCCCCCGTGGAGACGTTGCGGAGCCTTTATGGCGAAGTGCTTGACGCGGCTCCCTTCGCCGTGGTGATCGTGGGGACGCGCCCGGATGCGCTGGAACCGGCGGTGATCGATTTCCTCGCGGAACTCAATGAACGTTACGAGGTGTGGGTGGAATTGGGCGTCCAGTCCGCGCACGACCGCACCCTCGCATTAATCCGGCGCGGACACGATTTTGCGGCGGTCGAACGCGCCGTTTCCGCTCTTGACCGGGCCGGAATTCAGACCGGGTGTCACCTGATCGCAGGATTGCCGGGTGAGACATGCCGCGATTTCATCGAAAGCGCCCGGCGCGTGGCGCAGCTGCCGTTCCGCGCGGTGAAGCTTCACCCGCTGCTGACGTTGAAGGGAACGCTGCTCGCCTCACCGGATTTTCCTGTGAAACCGTTGGGGCTCAACGAGTATGAATATGCCTCCCAGGCGGCCGCGGCGCTGCGGGAGCTGCCCGAAGAGTGGCTCATCATGCGCCTGACGGCGGAGGCGGATCCGGAGAAGATCGTCACGCCGAAGTGGTGGATGGAAAAAAGCCAATTCCTCGACTTTTTCCGCGAACGCTTCCAGTCGGGCGACGAAAGCCCGTTCACGGGGGTGGTGACGCAGGACGGCAGCGGAACGTTGTACCACCCCGAATTCCGGCAGCATTTCCATTCGCTCGCCGGAGCCGATTCCGAGGCCGAACAGAAGTTCGTCGTGCCGTCGAAACTGCGGGAACGCCTGATGCAAAGACCGGTGAAGCTGCTGGATGTCGGGTTCGGGCTCGGCGTCAATGTGCTGGCCGCGCTGCGCTGCGGCGGGGACCTCACGGTCACCACGCTGGAATACGACGACCGCGTGCTCGACGCCGCCCGGCAGCTGCGCCCGGCGGAGCCGCTTTTCCCGGCGCTGATCGCAGGGGACCGCTATGAAAATGTGACATTGCTGCGGGGCGACGCCAGGAAAACGGCCGCGACGCTGGAACCGGGGAGTTTCGACGTGATTTTTCACGACGGCTTCTCGCCGGACAGCAACCCGGAACTCTGGAGTTACGATTTCGTCCGCCTGCTGAAAAAACTGCTGAAGCCGGATGGCGTCCTGGTCAGCTACAGCAGCGCCCATCCCTTCCGGGGGGCGTTGCTCCGGGCGGGATTCCAGGTCGGGGAATCGGTTCCGTTCGGGCGCAAGCGCGGCGGAACCGTGGCGGCGGCGGAATTAGCGGAAGCGTTGCCGGAAAAGGAACTGGGGATTATTCGTCACTCCACCGCCGGTGTTCCCTATCGCGACCCGGGCCTCGATGCCCGCCGGGAGGAAATTTTCGCCCGGCGCGAGAGAGTCGTCGCAAAATTGCGAAAACGTGGCGTTCCCAAATGGTATAAGCGGAAATGAAAGAATTCGACCGCCTGAAATATTTGAAGAAATGCCGCATCCTTCCGGTCGAGCCCATGCCGCTTTCGCGCGCATGTCGCAAATTCGTTGTGATTCCGGCTTGCGATGAGTTGGAATATATCGGCCGATCGCTCTCCTCGCTGCCGCTGACCGGCGGCGAAACGGTCGTGGTGGTCGTCAACCACCCGGCGGACGCGGATGCGCGGGTGAGGGCGGCCTCGGAGACATTGCGCGAAACCTTGCCGGCGCACATCCATCGCATTTACGCTCCCGATCTCGCCGGCGGAGTCGGCGAGGCGCGCAAGCTCGGCATGGATGCGGTGCTGGCGGCCGGAGCCGCGGCGGATTCGCTGATTTTCTCGCTCGACGCCGACACGGTGGTCGAGCCGGACTATTTCACGGCGGCGGAGGCGGCGTTTGCCGCGGACCCCGCCATCAGCGCCCTTTCCATCGGATTCGCGCACCTGCCGGGCGATACGCCGGAGGAAGAACGGGCGATCCGGCGGTACGAGGCCTATCTCGACCGCTATGTGCGGAAACTCGGCGAAGCGGGCTCCCCCTACGCATTTCAAACCGTCGGCTCGGCCTTTGCGGTGCGGCTGGACGCCTACCTGAAGGCCGGGGGGATGCGCGTCCGCAAAGGGGGCGAAGATTTCTATTTCCTCCAGGCGGTCGCCAAAACGGGGAAGGTGGGCGTGCTCGATAACGTGTTGCTTCACCCCTCGGCGCGCCCTTCGCAGCGGGTTCCTTTCGGCACCGGGCCCGCAGTCAAAAAACTGGTCGGCGGCGAAGAGCTCGACGAGATTTCGGACGGGGCTTTCGCTGCGCTCAAAAACATTCTCGACTGTGCTCCGGAGCTGCCGCCCGGGTTGGACTTTTTCCGGCGCGAGGGATTTTATGAGGCGTGGCCGAAAATCCTCGCCAATACCCCCGAAACTCCGGCGGCGAGGCTCCGCGCCTTCCACGGCTGGTTCGACGGTTTGAAGACACTGCGCTTTCTCCATGATTTTGATCGGAAATAATTGGCATTTTACACTCTTTCCTGATATATTGAAGAAAAGGAATCTGCAATCAATATGTTCAACGCCAGAGACATTGTAACCGCCATCGAACTCGGCACCTCAAAGATCACCGTGCTGGTCGGCGAAGCCGGGCCGGAAGGACGGGTGACCGTTCTGGGCCGGGGCTCGGCGCCTTCGGCGGGATCCGTGATCAAGGGCGAAATCGAAGATATGGAGCTCGCCTTCGAACGGCTTTCCGACGCGATCGAAGAGGCGGCCGACGCCTCGGCCGGTTTGCTCAACAGCACCCGGGTGGTGACGATCGCCGTCACCGGCAGCCGGATGGAGTGCTTTCAGGGGATCGGCTCGGTCGTCGTCAAAAACGATACCCATAAAGTAACGTATAAGGAGCGGATGGAGGCGCACGAAAACGCGCGGGTCCTTCATCTGGCGGCGGGGCGGGAGATCATCAACAGCTCCGAATCCTATTTCCTGGTCGATGAACGGCGGGTGAAGAATCCGCTCGGCCTCACGGCGGGCAAGCTCGACGCTTACGTCCATGTGGTCCACGCCGATGCGGTGCGGTTGGAGAATTTCCGCTCGATCGTGCGCGACTCCGGCTTCGAAGAGGCGGCGATCGAGGTGGTCTTTTCGCCGTTGGCGGACAATTTCGGCATTCTTTCCGAAGAGGAACACGAACACGGCGTCCTTCTGGTCGATCTCGGCGCAGGAACCACGGAATATGTGATCGAACAAAATGGCGGCGTACTCGGTTCCGGAGTGCTTCAGGTCGGGTTCGAACATGTCTGCAACGACCTTGCGGTCGGGCTCGATCTTCATATCGACGTCTGCCGCAAACTCATTACGGGCGGCGCCCTGGAAAAAGCGATCCGGGCGCGGCAGGAATACCTGGAATTCCCAAGCTCAACCGGCAAAGTGCGGAAGATTCCGCTGGCCTCCTTCGAGGTGATCGTCGATTCGCGTTTGCGCGAAATTTTTGAAATCATCCGGGCGATGGCGGGCGAGGAAATTCTCTCCGGCGGGCTCGACGCGGGCGGTGTCCTCACGGGCGGCGGCGCGCTCTTCTGCCGCAGCCTTCCCCTGTTCCGCGAAGTATTCGATTTTTCCTGCCGCGTCGGCCAGCCGTTCGAGGCGGGCGGCGCGGTGACCGGGTTGGACTCTCCGCGCTACAGCACCATCTGGGGAGCGCTGAAGGTCGCCGGGTATTATAACAGTCTCAACCGGAACCAGGGCAGCCGCAGTGTGTTCGGCAACCTGATCGACGCGGTGAACGACGCGCTCAACCGCGTCGGCCAGCGTAAAAAGAGTGACAGATGACACAAATGGAAAACGCGGAACAGAAGATCACGATCCTCGGCGTCGGCGGCTGCGGCTGCCGGACGGTTGGAGCCATCGCCGGCAATCCGCAGGCGGAAAAACTCCGCCTCCTGGTCATCGACAGCGATGCGGACGCCCTGAAACTGACCGGGCTGCCGGAGGAATCCTGCCTGCTCGCCGGCGCCCGCTGGCGCAACGGCCGCGGCTGCGGCGGCAGCGTCATCGACGGCCAGCGGGCGGTCGCCCACGAACGGAGCCGGATCAAGCAGATGCTCGACGGGACCAACTTCCTGCTGGTGACGGGGGGGCTCGGCGGCGGAACCGCTTCCGGCGGTATGTCCGTCGTGTTGAGCGAGGCGCGGACGCTGGGGATTCCGGCGCTGTTCGTCCTCACCATGCCGTTCGCGCTCGAGGGGCACGGCAGGCGCAAGACCGCCGAAGATGTCATTAAAGATGAATTGCTTTCCCTGGCGGACGCGGTGATCGCGCTTCCCAACGATTTGCTTTTTTCGGTGCTGGAACCGACCACGCCGCTTTCGGCGGCCTTCAAACTGGCCGACCAGGAGCTGGCGCGGACGATTCTGGCGCTCACCGGGGTCCTGTTGCACGGGAATCTTCTTAGCGCCGATTTCGGGAGCTTCATAACCCTGCTGCGCCGCCGCAAAAGCTATTGCAGCATCGGGGTGGGGATCGCCTCCGCCGAAATCGACGGCGACCTTCGCGGGGAAGTCGCCATGGAGCGCTTGCTCCATTCGCCGCTCCTGGGCGGCGCGGATAAGATCGGCGAGGCGGATGCGGTGATCCTGTCGCTGATCGGCGGGCCCGAACTGACGCTGGCCGAATCGAAACAGATGCTGGAGCTTTCCGGGCGGATGGTGAAAAACCGGGCGCAATTGATTGTGGGCGCCTCCACCGGGGAGGAATGGGCGGGTAAAATCATGCTTTCGGCCGTCACCGTCAAGTTCGACGGGGAACACGAGGCCAAAGAGGTGCTCCAGAAGAGCGCCGACCGCACGCCGCGCCGCACCCGGACTCCGCGCCAGGAGCAGGAAGCCAACGGCGACCAGCTCTTCCTGCCGCTCGAACCCGTCTCCAAAGGAATCATGGAACGCGGCGCCCAGGTGCGCTGGAATAATGAAGAGTTGGATATTCCGACCTATCGCCGCCGAAATCTGTCGGTGGACGACGGAAAAGCGGGGATTGAGCGATGAAACAGTTGAAATACGCTTTGAGCCGCGTGGTTCTGCTGCAATGGCTGATGGTGTTGATTCCGTGGCTTCTGCTGCAGATTGCGGGCGTTCCGCTGTGGAACGCGTACGCGGGGGACTCGTCGGAACTGGTCTATCCGGCTCTTCTTCTGCTCGGCGGCCTCATGCTGGTGCTCTGGGGGTTTTACTGGATTTTCCTGGTGCGTTTCATCAACCGGCTGTTTATGCAGGAGCCGGAGTGCGATTTCTGCGGCCTTTTCTCCTGCTGGAGATTGTGGGGCATGCAGAGCGACGCGGTCTCGCGGTACGCGCCCGGGTATGTGAGTGCGCTCTATGTCGGTTACGCTCTGTTCCCGCTGGCGGTTCTGGCCGGAATATTCCACTACTGGGGAACCATGTTCGTTCTTCTGCTGCTGTGGTGCGCGTTGGAAGGGCTCGTGCGGTCCGCCCTGGTGGCCGCCGTGGCGGAAGAGGAGAACGTTCTGGCGCGCGAAGCGAAGTGGATTATCTGGGGGGTGTTGCTCATTTCGGTCGCGCTCTGGTGCGTGTTCACGGTACGTTCCATCGGCGTGGAACGCCGGTACCGGAGCGAATGGGCCGCGGTAATGGCGAACCCGGTGATGCAGGGCAAGGAGTTTCGGGTGACGATAGGCGGAATACCGCACAGCCTTCCGGAGTTTCCCTTCGGGAAGAAGAGCTGGCGGGATTGGCAGGGCGGCGTCTCCGCGGAGACGCTGGCTGCGGGAGAGGCTTATCTGTTCGCCAACGGCGACATGTTGCGCGAAATCCGGCGGATTGTTGCCGAAAAGCAGCCTGAGCTGTGGGGGGATCAGCACTATCAGGACGTGGAATGCCTGAATATGCTGGTCGCCTCGAGCGCCGGGAACTTCAAGAGCGCGCATGAGAGCTGGGTCGCGCTCGCGCGTCACCGCCGGTCGCTGATGCGTGGCGGGATGCCGTGGTGCTTCGAGGCGGAAGAGGCCCGGTTGAGAATGCTGGAAGCGCTGGTCGGCCAGTTCGGCGCGGGCAGTGTCCGCGATATGCGCGTCTACCTTGCCGAGCTCGCGGCGGCGGAAGAGGAGATGCGGTCGGATATCGTCGATTACCTGACCTGGAGCCTGGAGAGGGGTCATGAATTCCGCGAGTGCCGCCGCCCGCCCGCCGGGTGGGGCAATCTGCTGCCGGAGATGAGGCTGTTCCGCTGCCGGAACGGGTTGGCGCGCATTCAGATTCTGCAGCAGCAGATCAGGGCCGCCGCCGACTATGCGGCCATGAAGGAGATTTCGGACCTGTCCGGAATGCCCGGCCCGTTAAGGAATGAATTGCGTTCGAACAGCGCGTTGCTGACGGCTTACTGGGAGGCGCTTTCCCTGTCGCGCGCGGCGCAAACCGCGCTGATGGTGGAGCAACTTTTACGTACGCGCGGCGGCCTGCCGGAGAACCTTGCGGAGTATCCGCGCGATCCCAAAACCGGCCTTGCCTTCGTTGCCGAGGTGCGGGAAGGGAGCCCACGTGCCGTTGAAATCGGCGGTTTCCGGCTCAGAATTCAGTAGGAGAAGTGATTTTTTCGGAAAAAAGTCATTTTTCGATTTGCAAATCAAATCAACGGGAATATATTAAAGGACTGTAACTCGCTGCGACAGAAAACATGTGTCGAAGCGTGATATATCAGGCGCTCGGGTGGCGGAATTGGCAGACGCGTATGGTTGAGGTCCATATGGATTACATCCTTGGGGGTTCAAGTCCCCCCTCGAGTACCATTTTTTGTGTTGAAACCGGGCAACCGGTTTTTTTTGGGTTGAAATGACGCCCACATAGCTCAGTCGGTAGAGCACATCCTTGGTAAGGATGAGGTCAGCGGTTCGAATCCGCTTGTGGGCTCCATGATTTTTAATAGCGGTTATAGAAAAAAGAAACTCTAAACCTTTCCAGGAGGAAAACATGGCCAAGGAAAAATTCGAAAGAACCAAGCCGCACGTTAACATCGGCACCATCGGTCACGTCGACCACGGCAAGACCACGCTCACGGCGGCGATCACCATGGTCCTGACCCGCAAGTTCGGCGGCGAAGCCAGAAAGTATGATGAAATTGACAATGCGCCGGAAGAAAAAGAGCGCGGAATCACCATCAATACCTCGCACGTGGAGTACCAGACCGAGAACCGTCACTACGCCCATGTGGACTGCCCGGGCCACGCTGACTACGTCAAGAACATGATCACAGGCGCCGCTCAGATGGACGGTGCGATCCTCGTGCTCGCCGCGACCGACGGCCCGATGGCGCAGACCCGCGAACACGTTCTCCTGGCCCGCCAGGTGGGTGTGCCGGCGATGGTCGTTTTCATGAACAAGGTCGACCAGCTCGATGACCCCGAATTGCTTGAACTCGTCGATATGGAAATCCGCGAGCTGCTCTCCAGCTACGACTTCCCCGGCGACGACACCCCGGTGGTCAAGGGTTCCGCTCTCAAGGCGGTCCAGGCTGAAGGCGATCCGGCTTCTCCCGATTGCGCTTGCATTCTCGAGCTCATGGATGCTGTCGACAGCTTCATCCCCGAGCCCAAGCGTGACGTCGATATGCCCTTCCTGATGCCGGTCGAAGACGTGTTCTCGATCGAAGGCCGCGGCACCGTGGTGACCGGCCGTATCGAACGCGGAATTGTCAAGATCAACGATGAAATCGAAATCATCGGCATCCGCCCGACCGTCAAGACCACTGTTACGGGCATTGAAATGTTCCGTAAGCTGCTCGATCAGGGCCTGGCCGGCGATAACGTCGGTTGCCTGCTCCGCGGCACCAAGAAGGAAGACGTCGAGCGCGGCCAGGTTCTGGCCAAGCCGGGCAGCGTGATGCCGCACACCAAGTTCAATGGCGAGATCTACGTTCTCTCCAAAGAAGAAGGTGGCCGTCACACTCCGTTCTTCAACAACTATCGTCCGCAGTTCTACTTCCGTACGACCGACGTGACCGGCGCCATCAGCCTCAAAGAGGGTGTTGAGATGGTTATGCCCGGCGACAACACCTCCATCGGTGTTGAGCTGATCGCTCCGATCGCTATGGAAAAGGGTCTGCGTTTCGCGATCCGTGAAGGCGGCCGTACGGTTGCCTCCGGCCGAGTCTCCGAGATCACGAAGTAAGATTCGGACAATGTAAATTACCCGAGCCGACGGCAAAGTACGGCGGCTCGGGAAATTTCGTCTAACAGCAGGTAAAGAAAATGCGTGAACTGGTTATTCTGGAATGCACCGAATGCAAACGGCGCAACTATACGACCAAGAAAGAAAAGCGCAACACGCCCGAACGTCTTGAAAAGAAGAAGTTCTGCAAGTTCGAGCGCAAGCACACCATTCACAAAGAGACCCGCTAAGTTTCTTTGTTGTTACCGGAGGAAGTTTTTCCTCACAGGAGAGTAGCTCAGTTGGCTAGAGCGGCGGTCTCCAAAACCGCAGGTCGTGAGTTCGAGCCTCACCTCTCCTGCCATTTTTGTGATTATACTTCGGAAGTACAGGGTATTTTATATGGGAAACGGTCAGAAGCGTTCCGGCGCCGCCGCCGGGTTTGATTCGGTTACGGGGAAGATTCGTAGATTTTTCACCGACACGTTAGCCGAAATGTACCGCTGTACCTGGCCGAACCGCCAGCAGCTCATGGAATCGACGGTTCTGGTGGTAGTCTGCACGTTGATCCTGGGTTGTTTTGTCGCCGGCGTCGATTATGTGGCCGGTCTTGTGATCAAATTGATCACAGTGGGTAAGTTTTGAGCGCGTTCCGCGCATAAAATATAGATAAGTGGAGAGCGAACAAATGAGTGAAAAGATGGTCGAAAGCGGCGAAAAGCGCGGACAGTGGTTTGTCATTCATACGCTCTCCGGGCATGAAAACAAGGTGCGCGACACCATTCTTCGCCAGCTTCAGGGCGGCGACCAGGTTCCGGTCTACGAAGCATTCATTCCGACCGAAAAAGTAACCGAAGTCCGCCAGGGCAAAAAAAGCACCATGACCCGCAAACTGTTCCCGGGTTACATCTGGGTGCGGATGGATCTTTATGACGAACTGGGTATGATCGACGAGAAAGCCTGGTATTTTGTTCGCAGCATCCAGGGTGTTCTGGGGTTCCTGGGCGGAGCCAACAAGCCGACGGCGCTGCCGGATTCCGAGGTGGAAGACCTGCTGCGTCCGGCTCAGGCCGGCGAGGCGCCCGCCGCCCGTCCGAAAATTGAATTTGAAGTCGGCGAGACCGTCCGCATCAAAGACGGTGCCTTCGAGAACTTCGAAGGTACGATTCAGGAGATCGACAATGAACGCGGCAAGCTGAACCTGATGGTTTCGATCTTCGGCCGCTCGACTCCGGTGGAATTGGAATTTTGGCAGGTCGAGCGTTCCGTTTAACGGGAGTTCGAATTTTTATAAAACTGTTGTAAAGCTCATTGGTGGCGGGATTCCTGCCAATCCGGACCACCTTGGGCTAAAGAAAAGAGAGTAATCTTATGGCAAAGAAGGTTACAGGCCAGATTCGCTTGCAGATCTCGGCCGGCGCCGCTACCCCGGCGCCGCCGATCGGACCCGCCCTCGGGCAGGCCGGCTGCAACATCATGGAGTTCTGTAAGCAGTTCAATGCCGCCACTCAAGCTCAGAGCGGTATGGTTATTCCCGTTGTGATCACGGTCTACCAGGACCGGTCGTTCACGTTCATCTGCAAGTCGCCCCCGGCAGCCGTCCTCGTAAAGAAGATGGCGGGGGTGGCTTCCGCGTCGAAGAAGCCCGGCCTCGAGAAGGCCGGGAAGATCACCCGCGATCAGATCCGTGAAATCGTTCAGATCAAAAAGGGAGATATCAACGCCAGAAGCGAGGAAGCGGCAATGCGCATCATCGAAGGAACCGCGCGCAGCATGGGAATCGAGGTGGTCGATGCGTAGAAGCAAGCTTTACAAGAAACAGGTGCAGATTGAGGGATATGATTCCCTGACGCGCTACACGATTGATGAAGCGCTCAATCTCCTGAAAAAGTTCCCGGGCGTTAAATTCGACCCGACCGCCGAAGTGGCGTTCAAGCTCGGCGTCGATCCCCGCAAATCCGACCAGACCGTCCGCGGTGCTGTCGCTCTTCCTGCCGGTACCGGCAAGAGCGTCCGGGTGGCGGTGGTTGCCGACGGCGCTTACGCTGCGGAAGCCAAAGAAGCCGGCGCGGATATCGTCGGTTTCGAAGACGTGGTGGAAAAGATCAAGGGCGGCTGGCAGGAATTCGACATCCTGATCGCGACTCCGGACGCGATGCGTCTCGTGCGTCCCCTCGGCCGTCAGCTCGGTCCCCGCGGCCTCATGCCCAACCCCAAGACCGGAACGGTCACGGAACAGGTCGGCAATGCGGTTCGCGAATCCAAAGCCGGCCGCGCGGAATTCCGTGCCGACCGCGGCGCCTGCGTTCACGTTCCGTTCGGCAAACTGTCCTTTGAGACGGAAGCGCTGCGCAGGAACTTCGACGCGATCGTCGATGCGCTCCTGAAAGCGAAGCCGACCACGGCGAAGGGCGCGTACATTATTTCTTGCACGATCACCTCGACGATGGCTCCCGGCATCAAGGTCAATCCCAAGGAAGTAGCGAGGACCAAGGAATGAGAAACGAAAAGCAATTTCTGGTCAAACAGATCGGCGATGCGATCAACGGCGCCGATTACGTCTACTTCATCTCCTATGCCGGTCTCAAGGTCAAGGAGTTTGAAGAATTCCGCGGACAGCTCGCCAAGCAGAGCGCCAACTGCAACGTTCTCAAGAACACGCTGATCAGGAAAGCCTGCGAAGCGCTGAAGATTGAAGACGTCGATGCGGTCGGTCTCACGCTGGGAACCGCGATGGTTTACGGCAAGGGCGACTGCAGCGCGGTTGCCAAGCTGATCCAGGAATTCGGCAAAAAGAATACCAAACTGGTTGCCAAAGGCGGTTACATGGAAGGCGGAATTCTTTCTGCCGCCCAGGTCAATGACCTGGCCGAACTGCCCGCGAAGCCGGTGCTCCAGGCGATGCTCCTCGGAGTGCTCCAGGCTCCCTCCCGGAATCTGGTCAGCGTTCTCAATGCCAAGGCGGCGAGCATCCTGAATGTGCTCAACGCATACAAAGACAAAGTCGAAAACAAGTAAGCCCAAAAAATAACGGAGGCATTTAACATGTCGGAAGAAAACAAAATGGAAGAGTTCGTCTCCTACGTCGAGAATATGACTGTGCTGGAGCTTTCCAAACTGGTCAAGACTCTGGAAGAGCGTCTCGGCGTCAGCGCCGCCGCCCCGGTTGCGGTTGCCGCCGCTGCCCCGGTCGCCGCTGCTGCGGAAGTCGAAGAGAAGACCGAATTTGACGTGATCCTCGCCGGCTTCGACGCCGCGAAGAAGATCGGCGTCATCAAGGTCGTCCGCGAACTCACCGGCCTCGGCCTCAAGGAAGCCAAGGACCTGGTCGAAGGCGCTCCGAAGCCGATCAAGGAAGCCGCCCAGAAGGACGAAGCTGCCAAGATCAAAGCCCAGCTCGAAGAAGCCGGCGCCAAGGTCGAAGTCAAGTAATTTACTTGGACCATTGAACACGGCGAAGGCGCGAAAGCGCCTTCTGCCGTCTTTCCGTTTCCGGGGCATGGCCCCATCCGGATGAAGCGAACCGATATGGATTTTTGTTGAATTCGCTTCCATCCACAACAGAGCGGCCGGTGGATTTTTCGGTCTGTCTGTTGGAAAATCAGATTTTTTTGTGAGTTCCGAACTGTTGGTATGGTCTTTTTGCCGGCAGGTCGGTTTCTTCGTCTCTTGACTATGGCATTTTTCAGGCGCTCACGCTCAAAACTGAGAAGAGGGTGTTTCTGATTTTTCGATAATTTTTTTCAATCTTGTAACATAACAACGGATGAAACATGGCGAAACGAATTAATTACGGGAAACTCCGTGACGTCCTCGACGTGCCGGATTTGATCGGTCTTCAGGTGGATTCTTACCGGGAATTCCTGCAGAAGGAGATTCCCGCCGCCGAGCGGAAGAACCAGGGATTGCAGGAGGTCTTCAACGAGATCTTCCCGATCGAGAGTTTCGATAAGCAAATGTCGCTGGAGTTCGTCTCCTATGAAATCGGCAACGCCTCCGAACACAAGGGCGACGTGGTCGACTGCATCAAGGACGGCAAGATTTTCGACGCGCCGCTCTATGTGGATTTCCTGCTCAAGGCCAACGGCGCCGAGATTCCGGAGCGGGTCTACATGGGCGACATTCCGATCATGACCGAGCAGGGCACCTTCATCATCAACGGCGCGGAGCGCGTGATCATCAGCCAGCTCCACCGTTCGCCGGGCATCTGCTTCGAGAAGAGCCGCCACACTTCGGGGCGGACGCTCTACTCCTACCGGATCATTCCCGACCGCGGTTCCTGGATGGATGTTCAGTTCGACATCAACGACTTCATCTTCATTTACCTTGACCGCCGCCGCCGCCGCCGGAAATTCTACATCACCACTTTCCTGCGCGCGATCGGATTCCCGACCAACAAGGATATCCTCGGCGAATGCTACGAAGTGAAGAACTACACGCTTTCGCAGCTCATGAAAATGAAGGATCTCTCGACGCTCTACACCGTCGACGACATCACCAGCGACGACGACATCGTGGTGATCGACGAATTGGTGCAACTCAACGAGAACCACCTCAAAATTCTCTCCGAAGCCGGAATCGAGAAGTTCTAGCTCTGCCATGTCGCCAACGGCGACAACTACCTCATCGGCTGCATGCGCAAGGATCAGGTCCGCAACGAAGAAGACGCGTTGAAAGAGATCTACCGCCGCATGCGCCCGGGCGATCCGACCAACATCAACAACGCCAAGTTGCTCATCAAGCGCCTCTTCTTCGACAATCGCCGCTATGACCTCGGCGCGGTGGGCCGTTTCAAGCTGAACGAACGGCTGTCGCAGGACATCCCGATGGATGTGCGCGTGCTCGATCCCAAAGATCTCATGGCGGCCACCAAACAGCTGATCGCGCTTCGCCATTCCGGCGGCCAGGTGGACGACATCGACCACCTCGGCGCGCGCCGCGTGAGAACGGTCGGCGAGTTGCTCCAGAACCAGTGCCGCGCCGGTTTGCTGCGCACGGAACGGCTGATCCGCGAACGCATGACGTTCGACGAACAGACGGTCACTCCCTCCAAGCTGATCAATCCCAAGGCGTTCGCCGGGGTGATCCGCGACTTCTTCGCGCGCAGCCAGCTGTCTCAGTTCATGGACCAGACCAATCCGCTTTCGGAGCTGACCAACAAGCGCCGTCTCTCCGCGCTCGGCCCGGGCGGCCTTTCGCGGGAACGCGCCGGTTTCGAAGTGCGCGACGTGCATACCAGCCATTACGGCCGCATCTGCCCGATTGAAACACCGGAAGGTCCGAACATCGGTCTGATTTCGTCGATGTCGCTCTATGCGGTCATCAACGAATACGGATTCCTGGAAACCCCCTACCGCAGGGTGATCGACGGCAAGGTGACCGACGAAATCGTTTACCTCACCGCCGATAAGGAAGAAGAGTATGTGATCGCACAGGCGAACGCGCTTCTCGACGAAGAGGGGCATCTCGTCCGTACCGCGGTGATGAGCCGCATCAGGGGCGAATCCGAAGAACGTCCGCGCGAACAGGTTGAGTTCATGGACGTCTCGCCGAAACAGCTGGTGAGCGCCGCCGCGGGCATCATTCCGTTCCTCGAACACGACGACGCCAACCGCGCGCTGATGGGCTCGAACATGCAACGCCAGGCGGTTCCGCTGCTGATGCCGGATTCGCCGCTGGTCGGCACCGGCCTCGAATCGCGGATCGCCCGCGACTCCCGCGCGGTGGTTGCCGCCCGCGCCGACGGGGTCGTCGCCGAAGTGATCGCCGACCGCATCGTCGTGACCAAAACCGGCGCCCTGCCGGCTGCCGACGCGCCGAAGGACTCCTATCAGGTCTACCGGCTTTACAAGTATCTCCGCAGCAACGCGGGAACCTGCGTCAACCAGCGGCCCGTGTGCAAGCGCGGCGACGTCGTCAGGAAGGGCGATGTGCTCGCCGACGGCGCGGCCACGCAGGACGGCGAACTCGCCCTCGGGCGGAACGTCCTGGTCGCCTATATGCCCTGGTGCGGGTATAACTTCGAGGACGCGATCATCGTCTCCGAGCGTCTGGTGAAGGAAGACGTCTATACCAGCGTCCACATCGATGAATTCGAGATCACCAGCCGCGAGACCAAGCTCGGCCCCGAAGAAATCACCCGCGATATTCCGAACGTCAGCGAGGACGCGCTCCGCAACCTCGACAGCCGCGGCGTGGTGTTCGAAGGCGCCGAAGTCGGCCCCGGCGACATCCTGGTCGGCAAGATCACCCCGAAGAGCGAAACCGAGCTGGCGCCGGAAGAACGGCTGCTGCGCGCGATCTTCGGTGAAAAGGCCGCCG
>JAVBSA010000638.1:0-2856 GCA_031556915.1 Victivallis sp. | reverse complement strand
CACCGGAGATGAAAAGAAAAAACTTTGTACCGGTTCGAATGCGGAAAAGCTGGAATTCATCGCAACATATCTGCGCCGCCGGTTGAAGCAGGGGAGGTGACCGGGAATGCCAGTCGATCTTTTCAGACCGCCTCCGGGAGTCCGCATCCTCAGGGACGGCATTGGTTACCGGCATTACTTTCACGGAGCGGTGACGGTTTTCGTCCTCGGCTTTTTTCTGTGCGTCATCGGTGCGGCTGTGGCCGTGCTCGTCGTCCATGAGGGGAAGGGGACGATGGCGGACGCGGGTTGTTTTCTGGCGGTTTTCGGCGGCCTGGGCGGTGCGATGATCCTGTTTGCCCTCTCGTTTATCGTCCGCCGGAGCGAGGTGCGTTTCGCCGGGAGTTCCCTTCGGCTTTTCACCGGGATCGGCCGGCTGGGAATCCATCGCCGGGTGGAAATCGCCGAGATCGAATTCGTGGAAGTCCGCCCGACTCTGCTGAAAGTGAAATACGGTCTTCGCGGCGGTCCGGTGCAGGAAATGCAGTTTTTCGCCGTCCGCTTCGGCCTGGCGAAGGGCGGCAGGAAATTCTGCTCCGGGCCGGATCGGGAGAAGCTGGAGTATATCGCCGCCTGGCTCGCCAACCGTCTCGGTGTGCGGTTGAGTGAAATCCGGGAGCAGGCGAAACCCAAAACGGTTGCGGCAGTGCCGAAACGCAATGAAGCAGGGGAGGTGGTTCTCCGATTGAGTAATGTTTCTGCTTTTTCCATTTATCTTTTATTTTTTACTTTTGGGTTGGGGGGATTCGTTCTCTATATGGCCATTTCCTTGATCGGTCACGTCGAGATGCCGATGCTGTTGCTGGTAGCGGCGTTATTTTTGGGCCCCCCGGCGGCGATTGAAGTTTTTCTGATCGGGGCGGTGATTCATTTTCTGTTCGGCCGGAGCGAAATTCATCTGTTTGAGGATATCCTCGAATTACGTTCCGGAATCGGCGTCACCCGGAAACGCCGGCTCCTGAAGAAACAGGAGGTGAAAACCGTCGAGGTTCGATCGCTCGGCATCAGCTGGAGCCCCACCAGGAGATCCGCAAATAATCTGACGGGCGGACATCCGTTTTACGGACTCTATCTGAACGGCGAACGGTTCGGTTTCAGCACGGATCCGATGGAGTTGGAGGCCGTCGCCGGAGCTTTGCGGGAACACTTGGAGAAGACGCCGTGAAGAAAATACCGCGTGGAATTCGTATTTTTCAACGGCATGGGAACGAGGTTCTGCGGCTTTCCTGCTATTCGGATCGGGCATGGGGGCATCTTTTTTCCGCGTTCTTCCTGACGGTATTTTCCGTCCTGGGATTATCGAACAATGCCGTGGGGTGGGGAATCGCGGTTCTCTGCGGGTTGACGCTTGTTGCCTGGGGAATGCTGTTCTTCGGTTTGTTCCGGCGGTACGAGCTGCGTTTTCGCGGAGATTGCCTCGAAGTTTTCGGCGGAGCGTTTTTTCTCGGACGCCGCCGCCGGTTTGCCTGGGCCGATATCCGTGGTCTCCGTTTGCAGGAATTGTATTTGAAGGGGAGGCAGCAACCGGGAAACGGTACTCCTTATTTTGAACTCTGGCTGCTGCTGCAAAATGGCCGGAACAGATGCTGCGCCTGTTACCGGCCGGAGCAGATCCATTTCATCGCCGAGGTTCTCGGCAGAAGGACCGAGCTGCCGGCGGAGAGCTGGAACGGAATCGTCGATTCCGCCCCACCGTGCGGAGTCCGCGTCATCGATTCAGCGGAAGGCAGGATATTGAAATGTCGTATTTACTATCGCGGCATGTGGCTTGTTCAAGTGGTGGCTGCGGGCTGGTGGGCGAGTGTGATCTATCTCAGCATCGCCTGGCATTTGGGAATGATCGATCCCAAAGCCCCCTGGCTGCTGTTTCCGGGATATGTGCTTGGCCTGGGGCTGTTGGCGGGGGTGCTGATCCCCGCGTTTTACCGGGGAACCGTCCGCGTGAAAGACGGCTGGGTGGAGCTGTTCCATGGCATGTGGTGCTTCGGTTTCCGCCAACGGATTCCGGTTCGGGATGTTTTGAAAGTTCGCTTGGAATATGTCAAAAAATGGACTTTTCCCCGGCCGTTTTATACGGTTTTTCTGAAGACCCGTTCCGGCGATTGTAAAGTCTGGTCCGTCTGGGAGGAAGAGGAAAATGCCGATTATGCGGCGGATTTTCTCAAGAAAGAACTCGGTTTGACGGATCGGCCTTGAATCCCCCGGCAAGTTGAAGTATATTCTATACGGAATCTGGGAGGATCCATTTCATGAGACCCCATCGCAATTTTTACATCTCCACCAATTTGCTGGCAGGGCATTCGTGGAAGTTCATGGCCGTTCAGGCCGCCGTCTCCATTCTGCTTGGGTTTCTGTTCGCCCTGAATCTTTCCTTTGCTCCGGCGGCCCTGGCCGCCATGCTCGGGCTCATGCTGATCGGCTGCGGAATCCAGGGCTTTGCGCTGATGGTCATGATCCGCAAATTCAAGGCGTGGTATGCGCTCTATTCGCTCTTCTGGCTGCTGATGGGGCTGCTTTTCGTCATCGAGCCGTTCCCCTCGACGACCGCGCTGATGATCGCTCTCGGATTCTGGTTCATCCTGCATTCCGTCGAGCTTTTCGTTTCGGCGGCGGTCGGCCGCATCCATACCCGGAGTTTCCGGATCCTGGTTGCCGCGAACGGCCTTCTCACGCTGGCTTTCGGCGTTCTCGTCGCCCGGACCCCGATCGGCAAAATCGAGTTCTTCAACGCCATCTTCGCCTTCTATCTGGTCGTCTACGGCGCGGTGACGCTCGCGGTTGCCATGCGCTTCCTGCGCACCGTGCGGAAAGCCGCAA
>JAVBSA010000424.1:0-4022 GCA_031556915.1 Victivallis sp. | reverse complement strand
GCAACATGGCAGGCCCCGGCCAGGCGCTGTTTACGGAAATCAACAATTTTCTCTATAACCGCTTCGACCTCTCCATTCCCCTGGAGGAACGCCCCGCGTTTCCCCTCTCTCAGATTCTGATCGCCGGCGGCGTCATGACGCTCATCCTCCTGGCCGCCGCATGGCGCGGCAGGCCTTTCTGCAACCTTTTCTGCCCGACCGGGGCGCTGCTGGGAATCCTGTCGCGCTCCCCCCGGTTCAGGTTGCAGATCGACCCAAACAAATGCGTCAAATGCGGCAAGTGCGCCAAGGTGTGCAAAGCGGGGTGCATCGACGTCGCAAAGCAGACGCTCCAGACGGAACGCTGCGTGCTCTGCATGAATTGCGGAAGCGTCTGCCGTTTCAACGCGATCCGATTTTCACCGCGGCCGGAAGCGGAGAAAACTGCCGCACCGGCAAACCGGGGACGGCGGGAGTTTCTCGCCCTCGCCGGAATTTCAGGCCTCCTCGCCTTCCTCGGCGGCAGGCTGGTTCAACGGGTGGATCTCCACGGCAGGCGCTCCCCCGTCATGCCCCCCGGGGCCGGTTCCCATGAAAGACTCACCGCCAAATGCACCGGCTGCGGGTTGTGCATCGCCAATTGCACCGGCAAAGTGCTAACTCCCGCTTTCCTGGAATACGGCCTCGGCGGAATGGGGCAGCCCCACCTCGTATTCCACAACGGCATGTGCGAATTCAATTGCCACAAATGCACCCAACTCTGCCCGACCGGCGCGCTGAAACCGATGACGCTCAAAGAAAAACAACTGTGCCGGATCGGCCAGGTGCAGTTTTACCGGGACCGCCGCGTCGTCGGCCCCGACGAACCCAGCTGCGGCGCCTGCGCCGACCCCGGCCCGACCGGAGCGCTGCAGATGATCCCTGACAAAGTCGGGCTCACCGTTCCCTCGGTGATCGCGGATCTCTGCATCGGGTGCGGCGGCTGCCAGTATATCTGCCCGGTAGTGAGAAGGGATTCCGGCAAAGCGGTCATGGTATCCGGCGTCGAACTCCAGGGCAAAGCGGATTCGCCGGAACATGTGCTGGGCAAGGCGGAAAAAAAGCAAGAGGAACCGGAGGATTTTCCATTTTGAAGCAGGGGAGCCGGAAGAAATGTTTTTAAGCAATTGCCGCAGAATCAACCGTTTCCGGCAGATCGTGTGGTGGTTCATCGTGTCGAGCCGCCGGGTCCGGCGCGCCGGCCGCGGCCGGAACGGCTGGGAACTCATTGCCGTAGCAGCAAAGCAGGCGCAGGAATGGGCGCGCGGTTCAGCCCGGATCATCAATATCGAAGTGGTGATTCACGGCAATCCCGACGCGTTCCCGGGCGGGCTCGTCGTCAGCAACCATCTCGGGTATCTGGATATCCTGACCCATGCGTCGATTTTCCCGATCCGTTTCGCGCCCAAAGCGGAGATGCGGCGCTGGCCGCTCCTCGGCCGTTTCGTCGCCCTGAGCAACCCGATCTGGATCGACCGCACCTCGCACCTCAAATCCAAAGAGATCGCAGCAGAGATGATCGAGACGCTCCGCCACCGGATCAACCTCCTCGTCTACCCCGAAGGAACCAGCACCGACGGGGAACACGGGCTGCTCCCCTTCAAATCGACCCCCTTCGAGGCGGCCGCCGCGGCCGGCTGCCAGATCCAACCGCTGCTCACGTTCTTCAGCAGCGACGACCCGGAATCCAACCCCATGGCCTGGTTCGGCGCCGCGCCGCTCGTGCCGCATATCTGGCGGATCGTCGGACTCAAAAAAATGCGGGCGGATGTCCATATCCTGCCCATTGTCGCTCCCGTGCCGGGGGAAAACCGCAAAGAACTGGCCGAACGGGTTTATCAGCTGATGGATGCGGAATACAGAAGGATCAAACATAGATGACGAAACAGGAACGTTATTTCCGGGGCCTCCTGGGAGCGTGGGAGCTGCTGATCGATTTCCCGCTGCCGCAAAGCCTCGCCGACCGGCTCGGCAAAGGAGTCGACGCAACTTCCAAGCTGGTCGCCTTCCCGTTGGTCGGAGCCGCGGTCGGCATCCTGCTCGCACTCGCCGCGGAATTCTGCTCCAAAGCATTCAACCCGGTGGCGGGCAATATCATCTTCGCCTGTCTCGGAGCGGTTTTTCTGGAGCTGAAAGACTCCGGCCGGGGCCAGAGACTCCTGCTCGCCCTCATTACCGCCTTCCGCCAGAAACGGAATCTCGCTTCCGAACTGCCTGGGCTCGTCCCGGAACGGAGCCGGTCGGATTTTGCTTTCGAACAGACGTTCAGCACCATCTTTCAGCTCGTAAAAGTAACATTGCTCTTCGTACTCGCCTACTACAGCGCCAAACTCTGGTTCGCCGCCATGCTGATCGGCGCTTTCACCGTACAGGGAATCCTGGCTATGGAACCCGATAACGAAAGCGGACATCCCATCCTGCCGGTTCCCGCGGAAAACCGCAGGTTCATCTGGTTCTCCGCCGGAGTCCTCACGATCCCGCTCCTCTTCTGCTTCCCGCTGGCGACGTTTCTCGGCATTGCACTGGTTTATTTTTCCGCCGCGGGACTGGCGGGATTTTTCCGGCGGAACTACTCCGGCGTAACCCCCAATCTGATCACGCTTGCCGGGTACCTGACCGAGTTCGCCCTGTTGATCCTTGGAATTTTACTTGCACTTACGATACAATAAAGAGGAATTTATGCGAAACGATTTTTCCAAACGTTATGACGTCGTAGTCGCCGGCGGCGGCGTCGCCGGAGTCGCCGCCGCATTGGCCGCCGCCCGAAGAGGCAAAAAAGTCGCACTGCTCGAGAAAACCGTCCTCTGGGGCGGGCTGGCCACCACCGGCATGATCTACATCTATCTGCCGCTCTGCGACGGCAACGGCACCCAGGTGACCTTCGGCATCTCCGAAGAATTGCTCAAAGCAGGCATGAAATACGGCCCCGGCGAAATCCCGCCCGGTTGGCGCGACGGCAAAAGCCTCGCCGAAGTCAAACGGTACCGCACCGTCTTTTCGCCGGCGTCCATGATCCTCGCCCTCGACGAACTCCTGCGGGAAGCCGGCTGCGACCTCTGGCTCGATACCGTCGTCATCGACGCCGAATGCTCCGACCAACGCATCCGGAGTCTCCATGTCGCCAATAAATCCGGCATCGGCAGAATCGAAGCGGAAAACTTCGTCGACGCCACCGGAGACGCCGACCTCGCCTTCTTCGCCGGCGCAACCTGTCCCACCGACGCCAACGCGCTCGCCAGCTGGACCCTCGAATACACGCCCGAAGTCCACCCCGGCCAGCTCGCCCCCCACATCGCCATGAGAATCGTCGGCTGCAGCACCGATCCCAACTACACCGCCCCCGGAGTAAACGGCAAAATGGTCAGCAATTTCGTGCTCGCCGGACGCGCGGAATACGCCCGGAGACTCCGCGAACGCTACCAGAAAGGCGAAGGCGACCGCTTCAACCTCTTCCCCCTCAAAGTTCCCGCCATGCCCGACCTGCGCCATACCCGGCGCATCGACGGCGAATTCACCCTCGAACCGGGCATGGAATGGAAACAGTTCGAAGACTCCGTCGGCGTCTGCGCCGACTGGCGATGCCCGGGCAAAGTATGGGAAATTCCCTATCGCTCCCTCCTGCCGCGTGAAATAAAGAACCTCCTCGCCGCCGGCCGCTGCATCGCCTCCGCCGGAGACGCCTGGGAAGTCACCCGCGTCATCCCCACAGCCGCCCTCACCGGCGAAGCCGCCGGAATCGCCGCAGCCATCGCCTGTGAACAAAACCGCCCCCCGACCACCCTCACCCGCGAAGTGCAAGAGGCCATGCTCAAAGCCGGCAACCCCATCAGCATCTCCTCCCTATACCCTTGAGGCTCAGCCTCGCTACTCCGCCAAGAGGCACTTCGTCCTCCTGGACCACCCGACCGGCGCCGGCTCGTTTGCCGGTCGGAGGATCCAAGGGGGCGAAGCGCCCATAAACGTTAGCCAAAATAAACGCGCGTGGACTGGAGGCTCCGCCGCCA
>JAVBSA010000319.1:0-4180 GCA_031556915.1 Victivallis sp. | reverse complement strand
TGGCGGCTCCGCGAGGGGCGTTCGACCTGGCTCAATACCTGCCGATCGGTCGTCCGGATCATGAAACAATATCCCATGCTCAAATTTTGCCGCTCGTCGAGCTGCTGCTATGAATGGATCGAACAGTGCGATCCGGCTCTTTTCGAAGAGATCCGCGCCCTCGTCGAAGCCGGGCGCTGGGAGATCGTCGGCGGCTGGGTGGAGCAGTCGGACACCATCATCACCTCCGGCGAAATTCTCTACAAACAAGCCGAATACGGCCAGCGTTATTTTCAGGAAAAATTCGGCAAAACGGCCACGATCGGTTACAGCGTCGACGGCTTCGGCCAGAATGCCGGCCTCCCAAAAATTCTCGCCGGCTGCGGCATGAACCGTTACGTCTTCATGCGTCCGATGGCGCACGAAAAATCCATGCCCGACATCTTCCGCTGGCGCGGCGACGACGGCAGTTCAGTCACCACCTTCCGGGTACAGGAGGCGTATTGCACGCTGCCGGGCTGGAACAAAGAGGAATTTTTCGGCCGGATCGGGCGCATCATGGAACGCAAGGAACAATATCAGACCTTCTTCTTCGGCGTCGGCGACCACGGCGGCGGCCTCTACGCAAACCAGATGGAGTGGCTCCTCGAAGCCGCCCAAACCTACCCGATCGAATTTTCGACGCTCGAAAACTATTTCGACACCGTCGAACAAACGGACCTGCCGGAGCTCACCGGGGAATTCACCCACCACGCCCCCGGCTGCTATTCGGCGGTCGGCTCCATCAAGCACGATCTCGCCGTCACCGAACGCGCCCTTTACAAAGCCGAGAAGCTTCAGCTGGAATCCGGCGCCCGGGAGAACCGCGAAGCGCTCGACCTCGCCTGGAACGAGTTCCTGTTCAACTATTTCCACGACATCTACCCCGGCACCTGCACCCGGGTAAGCTACGAGCGCGAAATCCGGGATCTCACCGGTTTCGCCTGCAAAATCGCGACGGACCGGATCGAAAAACAGCTTTCACGCTATGGCGCGGCCGTCAAAAGCGATTTTCTCACCGAAGGCGGAGTGCTCCTCTGGAATCCCCTCCCCCGCCCGGTGCGGGCGCTGCTCTCCTTCGACACCTTCGGCGACCCCAATTGCACAGGAAAAAACTTCACTTCCCTGACCGGCGAAAACGGCGAAAGCACTCCGCTGCAATGGCTCCGCGCGGCCGTCTCCTACGGCCCCAACCAGTTCTGGGGCCGGGCGACGGCGGTGGTCGACCTGCCTGCCTCCGGCATGAAAGCGCTCGCTTACGGGCACAAGCACCAGAGCACGAAAAAAATCGGCTTTGCCCGGCAGCGGGAGGCGCTGGCGCGTTTCCGCTTCCCCGTCCTCGCCGACACCGGCGACACCTGGGCCCACGGTGTCAAACGCCTCGGGCGCACCGCCGGATACGCGAAACTGATACGCACCGGAGAGATGGCCGACGGCCCCGTGGCAAGCGCCTTCCGCGCCGAATTCCGCTACCGCAAGTCCACCTTCAAACTCGACCTCTTCGCCTATGCCGGAATCCCGGAACTCTTCTGCCGGTGCTCCGCCGACTGGCACGAACACGACGGCACGCTCAAGCTCGCGTTTTCCACCGGATTTGAAACCATCGTCTCCGGCCAGTCAGGGTGCGCGCTCACCCGAAAACCGGACAATTGCGAGCAACCCTTCATCGATTTCGTCGCCACAAACCAGGGGAGCGGGTTCCTCGCCGAATCCATCCACAGCTACGACACCTTGGCAAACGCCGAACTGCGGCTGACGCTCGTCCGCCCCGTCGTCTACGCCGAACACGTCCCCAGCCCGCCCCACGGCGACGAGGGATACGCCGACCTCGGCGAAGCAGTGCGCGAATTCTGGTTCTTCGAAAAACGGAAAACAACCGATCTGCCCGCGCTCGCCCAGGAACGGCTGTGGAACGCGGAGCATCTCGAAATCACCGCCGCTTCCGACGGCAAAAATTTCAGCCGCCCGGAATACGAAGTGACCCCGGTCACCGTCATCGCCCTCAGCCAATCGGACCGCGGCTTCCGCCTCTGGAACAGCTCCGGCAAGAGGCAGAAAGCAGTCATCACCCGAAACGGCGAAACAATCGCGGAATGCGACCTCTCCCCCGGTGAGATCCGACTTCTCTGACTCCGCTTGAGGCTCTGCCTCAAAGCCCGCGGGTTATTCTGCCCGGAGGACGGTGATCGGGTTCTGCTGCGCCGCTTTGTAGGCGGGGTAGGTTCCGAAGATCACGCCGGTCACGCTGGAAATCACCAGTGCGAGAATGATGCTCCAGAGGGAATAAATCGTCTCCATTCCGCTGTAATAGGTGATGGTCTGGCCGATTCCGATTCCCATCGTAATACCGATCACGCCGCCGGTGGAGGTCAGGAAGACCGCCTCGATCAGGAATTGCAGCAGAATATCCGCCTTTTGCGCTCCTAATGCGCGCCTGGTTCCGATCTCCTTGCGCCGCTCGTAGACGCTTGCCAGCATGATGTTCATGATGCCGATGCCGCCGACCACCAGCGAGATTCCGGCGATCGACCCCATGACGATGGTGAAGATGTTCTGGGTCTGTTCCCGCTGCCGCAGCAATTCGAGGGGCACGACCATGCCCCAGTCTTTGGTGTCCGAATGGGTTTTGTCGAGGTATCCCGATACCCGTTTCGCGGTGTTGTCGATGTAGGAGGTATCCGCCACTTTCACCATGAAAAGGTCGTATTCCACCCGGGTGATCTTATGCTGCTGGCCTTCCACGTAATAGGTGTAGTCCCGGTAAAGCGCCCGGGCGGTGGTGATCGGTATGAGGATCATATCGTTTTGGCCGCCGATTTCCGGATATTGCGTTCCGTATTCGTTGTCGACGATCCCGATGATCTTGAACACCGCGTTTTCGATCCGGACGGTGCTGCCCACGATTTCGGTGTTGCCGATGGTGAAGAGCTTGCTTTTCACATTTTTCCCGATTACGCAGACCAGGGAGTTGTTCTTGTAATCCGCCGGCGAAAACCAGCGCCCCTTATCCATCCGCGCCGACGAATCCTCGAGGAACTTGAAATCGCACCCCAGCAGCTTGATATCGGTACGCTGCAAGCCTTTCAGGACTTTCTTGCGCGCGTCGAAAACGCCGGTGATCCGGTCCACGTTGTCCATGCGCCTGATATGAATGAGGTCGCGTTCGGTCAGGCCGAAACGCTCCATCACGCTGGCGTTGGCGCTGCCCTCGCTCTTGCCGCTCACAGGGGGGCGCTTGGAGAATACGATGATCTTGTCGATCCCCATCGCCTCGATCTGGGCAAGGGCGGTCCGCTTGGCGCCTTCCGAAATCGCCAGCATGGCGATCACGCTGCCGACGCCGAAAATCACGCCGAGCGAGGTCAGGATCGAACGGACCTTATGCAGCAGAAGGTTATGCAGCGACAAGGTGAAAAGGTCGCGTACGAGCATCATGATTGCACCTCGGCTTCCTTTTGCGCCGCTTCTTCTTCTTCGGCCTTGCGCCGCGCCAATTCCGCGACTTCCCACTCGAAGAGCGTATCGTCGATCCGGCCGTCGCGCAGGCGGATGATCTTGTCGTAATGGGGCGCCAGCGCCGGGTTGTGGGTCACCATCACAATGGTCACGCCCTGGTCGCGGTTGAGGGAATGAAACAGCTTCATGATCTCGCTCGCCGTCTTTTCATCGAGGTTGCCGGTCGGTTCGTCCGCCAGGATGAAGGCGGGCGTGTTGGAGAGCGCCCGTGCGATCGCGATGCGCTGGCATTCGCCGCCCGACAACTGGGTCGGCCGGTGGCCGAGGCGGTGTCCAAGCCCCACCTGCTTGGCCAGTTCCAGCGCCCGCGCGCGGCGTTTCCGGCCCGGGATCCGCCCGTAAAGCATGGGCACTTCGATATTCTGTTCCACGGAAAGGTGCGGGAACAGATTGAAACTCTGGAAAATAAAACCGATCTTGCGGTTGCGGATCGTCGCCTGTTCCACGTCGGAAAGCTGGCCGACCTCGGTTTCTTCGAGATAATACTCGCCGCCGGTCGGCACATCGAGCATCCCGAGAATATTGAGCAGCGTGGATTTGCCGGAACCCGAAGTTCCGATGAAACCGACGAACTCCCCGCGCCCCACCGTGGCGTCGATCCCTTTCAGGACCGGCACCTGAAGGTCGCCGGTGATATAGGTTTTGC
>JAVBSA010000593.1:0-5585 GCA_031556915.1 Victivallis sp. | reverse complement strand
GGGCGGCTGGACCGACCAGGGGCCGGAAAACGACCTGCGCCAACTCCCCGTCGGCCGGCGAAAACTCGGCGGCATTGAATTCGACGTCATCGACCCCGCGAAGAACAACGGCCGCTCCTGCTTGATGATGGCGGGCCGGGAGCGTCCCGGATTCGCCCGTTCCGCCGTTTGCCCGGTTCCGGCCGGAACGCGTGCCCAATATCTTTATCTCCTTCACGCGACGGCGTGGGCGGACAACCATCCCGCCGGGACGATCCGCGTCTTCTATGCCGACGGCGACAGCTCGGTCATTCCGGTGAAAGGCAATTCCGACGTGGGCAACTGGTGGACCCCCACTAACCGCGCCAACGCCGACGTGGTCTGGCAGAGCGAAAATAAAAGCGCTTACATTGGGCTTTACCGGAGCCGTTTCGAGCTCAAAAACAAGCCGCTCGCCCGGATCGAATTTCAGGCGGGCGACTCCTCTGTGTGGGGGATCGCGGCGGCTTCGCTCTCCGACGCGACGCCGCCCCGGGAAGCTGCGATTCCGCATTACATCACCGCCGGGAAGGATTGGCGGCAAGTCGTTTCTTCGGCCGATGTCCTGCCCGGTTCCGCGCTGGATTTCTCGGCCCGGCTGGATGCCCCGGCGGGCAAATACGGCCCGGCCCTGATCCGTCCCGACGGCAGGATCGCCTTCCGCGACCGCCCGGAACAGCCGGTGCGTTTTTACGGTACCAACCTCATCAGTTCGGCCGCGGTCGCAAGTCACGATATCTCGGAGAAGATCGCGGACCGCATCGCCGCGATGGGGTTCAACATCGTCCGGATCCACCACCACGACGACGCCATTTCCAACCGGGTGAAGGGGAAGAGCTTTGATTTGCACCCCGTCAACGCGGAACGGCTGGATTATCTGATCGCCTGCCTCAAAAAGCGCGGAATGTACATCACTACCGACTTGCACTGTTCGCGCCGCACCGCCGCCGGGGAGATTCCGGAATATCCGGGCCCGATCGCCAACAGCGGAATCTACCGGTCGCTCTTCTGGGTTCTCGACTCCGTCTTTGAAAACTGGAAAGGGTTCAGCCGCAGCTGGCTCAATCATGTCAATCCCCACACCGGCCTTGCCCTGAAAGACGATCCCGCCCTTGTGTCGGTCGGCCTGGTCAACGAGGGCAACATCGCCATCCACTGGAACAAAGACGAATTTACCCGGAACCTCTATGAGACCCGGTTCCGGGAATGGCTGGCGAAAAAACACCCGAATACGGAAGCGCGCGCCGACGTCGGCGATCCCCTGTTCTCGCGCTTTCTGCTGGAGCTTTACCAACGGCGTTACAAACAGATGGTCGAATTCGTCCGGGGCGAAGGAGTCGCAACCATGCTCTCCGACCAGAGCCGGGAGACGACGCCGCACCTCGTGACGATGCGCGAACAATACGATTATGTGGACAACCACGTCTACTGGAGCCACCCGACCTTTCCGGGGAAGACGTGGGGATTTCCGATGGTGCTGGGCAACCAGTCGGTCCTGCCGCGGCGGGCGACCGTGCCCGGGGAGTTGTTCGCTTCGCGGATCTTCGGCAAGCCCTTTTCCGTGACGGAATTCGATTTCGCGCTGCCGAACCGCTACCGGGCCGAGGGCGGGCCGGTGGGAGCCGCTTACGCCGCGCTTCAGGGGTGGGATATCTTCTGTCAGTTCGCCTACAGCCACGAGCTGAAACGGCTTCAGGAGCCCGACGATATGGGCAACACCTTCGATATGGCCAACGATATCGTGAAACGGCTGTCGCACCAGGTCGGCGCGCGGCTTTTCCTGGATGGGGAATTGCGCCAGTCCAGCCTCGCCTTCGTCGCTGTGGTTCCGAAAGCGGAGAACCTCACCTGCCGCGACCGGTTTAGCTTCGACCTCGCCCGGCTGGGATTGATCGCCCGCGTCGGGAGCGTGGCCGGTGACCCCGCCGGGAGGATTCCCGCCGATACCGCCGCGTTGCTGGCGACCGCGGGAGCATTCCCCAACCGCACCGGGTTGCCGGTGATTCCCGCCGGGGAGCACGAACAGGAGCTGCTGCCGAAACTGGTCGCCGCCAAATTGCTGAAGCCGGAATGGTACGACGTGAAACGGGATATTTACCGCTCGTCGACCGGCCAGATCGAACTCGACGCCGGCCGCGCGGTGTTCCGGGTGAACACGCCCTCCTGCGAGGTTCTGATCCTGCCGGAGAAAACGGATGGCGCCGGGCCGGTTCTCACGGTGCGCAACCGCGCCGGACGCGGCGTTTTTGCGGCGCTCCCGGTGGAACAATTTCCGCTGACGGAATCGCGCCGGATCCTGCTGCTGCACCTGACCGATATCCTGCCGACCCGGATGAAGTTCGCCGACGCGCGGCTGAACCGCCTGGAAGCGTGGGGGACGGCTCCTTTGCTCGCGGAACGCGGCGAGGCGGAAATCGGGCTCACGCTGGTGCAAGCAAAGGCATGGCGGGTCTACGCGCTCGATATTACCGGCAAGCGCCTCGGCGAGATGAAAACCGCAGCGGAAGGCGACAGCCTGACATTTGAAGCCAAAGTCTTCCACCCCGGCGGAGCCGTCTTCGCCTACGAGGTCGTCCGTTAATTTGTTTTTTCCCAGTGAAAAAATTATGGCTTTTGTCTGAAAAGAAGTGGAAATTTCGTCAATATAAGTTTATCTTATGATACGACGGAATTAAGACACCCAAAATCAGGAGAAAAGCATTTATGTTCAAGCAACTGTTCAGCGTCGCGGCCGCCGCCGCACTGGTCACTTTCGGTTTCGGATGCAGCGCCTTCAGCAACAGCACCCCGCAGGACAACACCCGCGCCGTGGAAGAAGCATGGCCCGATAACGATCCCAACGGATATCACCCCAATGTGACCGGCCTCGGCAATACCAACGGCTCCGGAGTCGGCGGCCCCAGTCAGTTCAGCACGGGCGCCCATGACGGTTCTCTCCCCGGCGACGCTTCCGGCTGGACCCTGGCGGACCCCACCGGCAACCGCCTCAATATGCCGGTCATCTATTTTGCGTATGACTCGGATGTGCTGGTCGCCTCCGAACGGGCGAACCTCGACAAAATCGCCTCCTACCTCGCGGGCAAAAACGGTCTCGGTCTCGTGATCGAAGGCCATTGCGACCAGCGCGGCACCGAGGAATACAACCGCGCGCTCGGCGAACGCCGCGCCAACGCGATCCGCGCCTATCTCGCCTCCAAAGGTCTCTCCGATAACCGGATGCGGACCCAGAGCTTCGGCAAGGACAAGCCCGCCGTCCAGGGTTCCGGCGAATCGGTCTGGGGCCAGAACCGCCGGGGAGTTCCGGTTCCGATGCGGATGCCCCAGTATTGATGGCACGGTTTCTTTCGATCATGTAGTTTGAATCAAGTGCTCGCCCGCGTTCCACAATTGAGAACCGGGCGGGCTTTTCCGTTTCGTAAACAACCCAACTTTTTGAAGGAATTCAAAATATGAGCAAGATCCATACCGATCACGTATTCACCTCCGAATCCGTTTCCGAGGGGCATCCCGATAAGGTTTGCGACCAGATTTCCGACGCGATTCTCGACGCCTGTCTGATGCAGGACCCCGAAAGCCGCGTGGCCTGCGAAACGCTGACCACCACCAACCTCGTCGTCGTCTCCGGCGAAATCACCACCAAAGCGAAAATCAACTGGCAGGAAATCGCCCTCGACGCGATTCGCAAGATCGGTTATAACGATCCCGACGTCGGCTTCTGCGCGGACGACGCCAAGGTGATGATCTGCGTTCACAAACAGTCCCCCGACATCTCCCAGGGCGTGACCGAAGGCATGGGCCGTTTCGCCGAACAGGGCGCCGGCGACCAGGGCATGATGTTCGGCTACGCTTCGGCGGAAACGCCGGCATTGATGCCCGCGCCGCTCTATTATTCGCACAAAATCGTGGAAGAACTGGCGCGTCTCCGCCATGCCGAGCCGGAAAAGTACAACTTTCTCCGCCCCGACTCCAAGAGCCAGGTTTCGATCCGCTATTCCAAGGGCAAGCCGGTCGAAGTGACGGCGATCGTGGTTTCCCATCAGCACACCCCCGAAATGAAGCAGGAACAGCTGGAGGAATTGGTTCGTAAAGTGGTGAAGACCGTCATTCCGGCCGAGCTCCTCAACGACGATATCGCCTACTACGTGAACCCGACCGGCCGCTTTGAAGTGGGCGGCCCCCATGGCGACACCGGCTTGACCGGCCGCAAAATCATCGTCGACACCTACGGCGGCGTCGGCAGCCACGGCGGCGGCGCTTTCTCCGGCAAGGATCCCTCGAAGGTCGACCGTTCGGCGGCTTACATGTGCCGTTATATCGCGAAAAACATCGTTGCCGCCGGCCTGGCCGATAAGTGCGAAGTCCAGGTCGCTTACGCGATCGGCGTGGCGGAGCCCCTTTCGATCAACGTCGACACCTACGGCACCGGCAAGTTCGACGATGATTCGCAGCTCGAGAGCGTTATCCGCAAAGTTTTCAGCCTGAAACCGGCGTCGATCATCAAGACGCTGGGGCTCAAGAATCCCGGCAACGGCTGGTGCTATCAGGACACCGCCGCTTACGGCCACTTCGGCCGTCCGCAGTTCCCGTGGGAAAAGCTCGACAAGATTGAAGAGCTCAAGGCCGCCGCGGGCAGGAAATAAGCATGAAGATCGGTAAGATCCTGGGCGTCGGTTCCCCGCTGCTGGACATTCTGGTGCGGGTGGACGACGCGTTTCTCGCAACGCTTCCGGGCGGAAAAGGCGGAATGATGATGGTGGACGCGGCCTTTCAGGAGGCCGTGCTCGAACGCCTGCCGACGGAACCCGAGCTGGTTCCCGGCGGCGCAGCGGGGAATACGGTGGCGGCGCTGGCGCGCCTCGGCGTGCCGGCCGCAATGTTCGGGAAACTCGGGCGCGACGAAAACGGCGCTTTTTACCGGGACTCCTTCCGGGAGCTCGGCGGCGACGACGGCTTTTTTGTGGAGAGCGAGACGGAGCCGAACGGCACCTGTCTCTCGATGATCACCCCCGACGCGGAACGCACCATGCGCACGGCGATGGGCGCGTCGATCACGCTCACCATCGATGAAGTGAACAACACCGATTTCAGGGCTTGCGATTTTGTTTATATCGAAGGTTATATGCTGTATGCCCCCGCCTTCGACGCGATCGTCGCCAGGGCGAAGGAGGCCGGTTGCAGGATCGGGCTCGACCTGGCGAGTTATGAAGTGGTCCGCGATTTCAAGGACCGTCTGCCGGATTTGCTCCGGAACAATATCGACGTGATTTTCGGCAACGAGGAAGAGGTCGATATGTTGCTCGGCAAGGCTCCGGCGGAGGAACAGCTTGCCGTGCTTGCTTCGTGGTGCGAAGTCGCGGCGATCAAACTGGGGCGCGACGGCGCGCTGGCGCGTCGCGGCGAAGAGGTTGCACGGGTTTCCGCCGAGCTGGTGGAACATCCCGCGGACACGACGGGGGCCGGCGACCTCTGGGCGGCCGGGTTCCTGTACGGATTGCATCACGGCAAATCGTTGAAAGAGGCGGCCGCCTGCGGGGCGGTCACCAGTGCGGAAGTGGTGAAAGTCATCG
>JAVBSA010000577.1:0-6111 GCA_031556915.1 Victivallis sp. | reverse complement strand
ATTTCACGCCGGGGTCGGAGCATGGACGCTGATGCAGTTCGACCGCCCCGATCTCGGGCGCGGCATCCTCGAAGCGTTCCGCTCCGAAGCGAGCCCTTACAGCTCCGCCGACGTCCGGCTGCGCGGACTCGTTCCGGAGGTGGAATACGATATCGAAGACGCGGACGGCTGTTTCGAACCCTTTACGGAAAAAGGCCGAATACTGATGGAGAAGGTCCTTACGCTCGCCATCCCGGAGCGGAGGAGCTGCCGCCTCATCTTCTACCGGAGGAAGCCGGATGCGCCTCTGGCTTGACATCGCGCTGTTTCTGCTGTTTCAAGTCGCTGCTGCGCTGCTCTTCAAATGGGGCAGCTCCGTCGAGGGGCGCTGGTGGGCGGGCTTCGCCTGCGGCAACCTCGTCGGCGTCAGCAGCATCCTCTTCCTGATGCGGATCTACCACGCGCTTCACCCGAACCTGGCGGCGGCGGTTTGCACCGGCGGCTCGTTCCTACTGATCCAGCTGACGCTCGCCTTCTGTTTTTCATCTGGCCTCTCTGCCGGACAGTGGGGCGGCGTCTGCCTGATGAGCGCCGGAATCGCGCTCATCGCGCTGGCTTGAGCGGCGGATACGCTGCCGCGTCTGCGAGGCGCCTTGCGGGATCAACATTTTACACGGACGGGACACGGACATACACGGACGCTCCACGGACAAAGAGGCCCTGTGAGCGTGCTCAAAGCGCTCTTGATCGTGTACCCCGCGTATTTTGTCCGTGGGTGTCAGTGTTTGTCCGTGTCCCGTCCGTGGAGACGGTCAGCCGCGGCAAGGGGCCTTGCACATGCGGCAGCGCAGAGCCATTTTACCGGAAAATGTCGTTTTTTATTGCCTGCCCTATTGACAAAGAGATTTTTTTATAGTATAATTTTACGTAAAACCAGATGAAAACTTATTTCACACAGGGAGCGGGCATGAAAGCAAGCCAGAAAGATATTGCCGAGGAGCTGGGGGTCAGTCAGATGACGGTCTCGCTGGCGTTGAGCGGCAGGCACGGGAGCCGCATCAAGCCGGAGCTGGCGGAACGGATCCGGTCGACGGCGAAACGGATGGGGTACCACCCCAGCGTGTCGGCGCAGAATCTGCGTACCGCTCCGACCGCGTTGGGGTTGTTGATTTTACAGGATTACGAGGAATTCCGGCCTACTATGGAGTGCCATGACGCGATCTCGAACTTCATCCGCCAGTGCCGCCGCTGTCTGCGCACATTCCAGGTGGAGTGGTTCGACCAGGAGCGCCACCCGAATGAGTTGCCCCGGCTGCTGACCGACGGACTGGTCGGCGGCGTCGTCTGTTTCGGGCACGCCGACGGGCGGATCGAATCGCACCTGGCCGACGGGATGATGCCGGTGGTGAAGATCAACGAACCCGGCCGCTACACGGTTTCGTTCGATATGGAGAACGATATCCGGCGGTCCGTCCGGGCGTTGCACGGGCTGGGGCACGACCGGATCGGCATATTCAACTGTTCGGTCTATCAGGTGTTCACCCGGGCGAAGGCGGGGTTTGACGCGGAAATGAAGGAGCTGGGGTTGACTCCGGCCTGTGTCTACGAGACCCGGCCGGACGGTGTGTTTGCCCGCGACATCCGGTTCTTCGCCGATCAGATGGCGCAAACTCCGCCGGAAAGGCGGCCCACGGTGCTGCTGGCGGATACGGCGCTCACCGCAAAAGCGCTGGTCAGCGCTTTGCTGGAACGCGGAATCCGAATTCCCGCCGACCTCGGGATCTTCACCTTCTGCTCCGTGGATTGGGAGAACGATTACTTCGTTCCCAGCCTCTCCGGGCTGGAATACACCTTCGACGAGCTGATCGAAAGCTCCGTCGGGCTGCTGATGCGCCTGATGGACGGGGGGCAGATGCCGGATCAGAATATTCTCATTTCCCAGAAAATAACATTCCGCGAGTCCGTGTTGGATATCCGGAATGCCGGAACGAATACCCATTCAAACGAAAGGATATGAATCATGAACAGAATGCACGAACCCGGAAAAAATTTCACGCTGATCGAACTATTGGTTGTAATCGCCATCATCGCGATCCTGGCGGGGATGCTGCTGCCGGCACTGAACAAGGCGAGAGCCAGGGCGCAACAGGCCGACTGCATCAGCAACCAGAAACAGCTGGGGCAGGGGATGCATCTTTATATCGGCGACTACCGGGCCATGCCCCAGACGGTCTCCACGCAGTATACCAATGACGGCATCGATCCGCGGCAGATCATGGTCAACAAAAAATGGGTCGGCAGCGCTTATCTGGCCGTACAGGGGGACTATTTCAAAGAGGTTGCATATGAAGATGTTCCCGGAATCCTGAAGTGCAAAGCGACGGGAAGCGGTTACCGGGAAAGTCCCGAAGGCGACAAAGCGATCGGTTGGGTCTGGGGCGACTACATCTATGCCCGCGATCCCTACAGGGGGCGCTGGGAGTATGGTACATTGAAACCGATTTCCCGGTTGACCAATGAAGTGATCGTCTACTGCCTGTCCGCCGGGATTACTCTGGATCAGGGAAAGAACTCCCTGCATCAGGGCGGTACCACGGTCATGCAGTTCAACGGCGCTTCCCGTTGGGTGAACGGTCAGGTGTATGACGGCAAGAATCAGGGCGAAGCGCTCAAGCTGATCGAGGAAAACTGATATGCCGGGAAGACTGCTTCTCTGGCTGTTCGTGGTCTGCTGTCTCGCCGTTTCGGGCAGCGATCTCGCGCTGCCGCTCGAGCGGAGCTGGTGGGACTTTTCCCCCGGCTCCGAATTCCCCGGCGCTCAGGGAAAGTGGGAGATGAAAGCCGACCGGACTCTTTCGCTGAACGGGGATTTTCGGAAGGGCGGCGATTATGTGATGGTCTTCATCCAGGGGCATCTTTTGTTGCCGGGCGCGGAATCGCTCCGGGCGAAAATCCGGACCGACGGCAACGCCGTAACCTTCCGAATCCAGGACGACGCCGGTAAGATGCACCAGTACCACATCCCGGTGGATCCCCGGAAAGGGTGGCAGACGGTGGAATGCCCGCTCCGTTACAGTGAATGCAGCTGGGGCGGCCCGGACAAAAAAGAATTCGCCTCTGCCGGAATCCGTTTCGTCGGTCTCCTGGTCCGGGCGGAAAGCTCCGGGCAGAAGAAAACCTCCTTTCTGGAAGTCCGCGATCTCGCGCTCACCGGGGTGAAAAGCACTCCGGGCGGGGGAAATTACTGCATCGCTCCCGCTTTGGAACCCGAATCTCTGCTCGTGCTTCCCGGCGGGCAATTGACCGTTCCGCTGCTGGGACCGGATGGGGAAGTCGCTTATGAGTTGAAGGATTACGAGGGAATCACGCTGGGAAGCGGAGTTTTGCCTTGCCGGAACAATCAAGTCCGCCTGACCGCGCCGGAAACGGAGGGTTATTTTGATTTGCAGCTGGGCGGGCACGAGATTTCCTTCGTCGTCGCCACGCCGTACAGCGGGGCAAGCGATCCCTACTGGGGAATCGATGAGTCTTTTTCGTGGTGGGGTTCCGGTGGAGATTTTCGGCGCGGCTATATGCGCTTTCTCAAGAAAAGCGGAATTTCCTGGGGACGCGACCGGATCCGCTGGAGCGATCTGCACCCGGAACGGGAACGCATGAGCTTTGAACACGGGCATTACGCGAAAATCATGAAGTGGTCGGCGGAAGAAGGGCTTGAGGTTCTCAATGTTTTTCATGATGCTCCCGCCTGGAATAAAAAACTGTTGAAACCGGAAGACGATTTTCTGGTTGGCGCGGACAGCAAGACCGGCTACACTTACGGCAGCAACGTCTATCCGCGCGACTATCAGGCGACCTCCCGCAGCTGGCGCGCCATTCTCGAGCGCTTCCCGGCCATCAAGGCGATGGAGGTGTGGAACGAGCCGGATATCGGGTTCGGCAACGATTTTCCAGCGGAATTCTTCATCGCGTTGACGAAGAATTTTTCAACGACGTTCCGGCAGGCCGGAATTTCGGCCAAGGTCATCGGCGGGGTTCTCGCGATTCCGCAGGAGACCACCCCCTATTATCGCAATTTGATTGCGGGCGGGCTTCTCGACGATTGCGACGCGTTCAGTTTTCACACCTACCGGAATACCGGGGAGCTGGAGGAACAGGTCCGCTTGCTGCGGAAACAGGAAAGCGACGCCGGGCGGACTCCCGGTTTTCCCTTCTGGATCACGGAATCCGGCCGCCCGTGGCCCTATGGGTTGCCGCGCCCGGAGCTGCGGCAGGGAATGTACAGCGCCCAGGAGATCACCGGCAAAGGAATCGAGTTCCGCGCGCTGGGTATTGAAAAGTATTTTCCGTTCTTCGTGATCTGGCATACCGAGCAGAATATCTTCAATTTCTCCATGTTCGACCAGCGGCACGCGCCGCTGCGTTCCATGGGGGCTTACGTTGCGGCGGTCCGGCTGCTCTCCCATAAGAGCTACATCGGGGATTTGAACTTGCCCGGCAGCGACCGGTGCCGGGTATTCTCCGACGGCAAAACCGCGGTTGCGTGGGTTTACAAATCCTTCTCCAAAAAAATCGCTGGCGACTGGGGATCGCTGGACCCGGAAATCATGGCGCAGACCCGGGTTCCGCTACCGTCCGGCCTGAAGGTCGAAAAGATTCTCGGCGCGGACGGGCGCACGCTTGCGGTAAAAGACGGCCTGCTGCCGATGGGGGATGGTTATTGTTATTTGATCCTCCGCCCGGAGTCGCTCCGGCCGTTTTTGAACAGCAACACGCCGGCGATGGCGCTGTACCGGATGGTGCAGAGCTACGCTCCGGCCCCCCGCGCCGCCCGCGATGTGGTGATTCAGCCGGATTACGACCTCTCGCATCATCGCTATACCCGCGACGGCGTCTCTTTACAGGAAAACGAAAATCTCGAATTGCGGGTCATTTTCAACAATCTCTCCGACGGTGCGCTGACTGTTCAACCGGCGCTGGAATTGGGGACAGGAATGCTCGCCGACAGCACGGAGGAGCCGGAAACGGTTCTTGAACCCCATTCCAGCCGGCTTTTCTCCTTTCAAGTCCGGGGAGACGCCCGTCTGTCGGACCGCACCTTGACTCCGCTCCGGGTGATCGACCGCCGCGGCAACGCCACTCCGATGGCCGTGCATCTCAAGCGGATTCCGCCGAAAGAACCGCCGCTGCCGGTTTATCCGCAGGCGAAGGCGTTCCGGAAGCTGGCCGGAGCGGATGCCTGGAACAGCTTTTCCGGCCAATGGACCGGGCGCGTCGAGCCGGATATTTCCGCCGAATTCCGTTTCTCCTACGAGAAGAAAGCGCTCCATCTGGAAGTGCGCATTCTCGATTCCGACGGGCATTTCTGCGAATACACGCCGATGATGGCGTGGCTCGGGGACTCCGTGCAGGCGGCATTCGCCTACGGCGACCGGCACATCGAATTCTGCGCCTCTTCCGGCCCGGAGGGGGAAAAGGTCTACCGCCATATCGGCGAGCCAAGAGGAATCGCCGATAACATCCTTCTCAAGTGGAACCGGGATAAAGGAAAGAGGCTCTCCACTTACCGGATCACCATTCCCGCCGGAGAACTGGGCGTCGCCGAGTTGCTGCCCGGCATGAAAATCCGCGCCACGCTGCTGCTCAACAGCGGCGGCCCGGATGGCCGCCACGGCTTCCTGATCTGGGGCGACGGCATCCGGAACAGCAAGAAAGTGGAAGAATTCAACGAATTGCTCCTGCAATAGCTCTCGAAGCTGGCAGCGGAACGGCTCCTCTTACCGGGGGGCCGTTTTTTTTTATTCAAGGAGGGTGAATACCCCGCCCCTTGGGGCGTTTGACGCTGACGCGTTTGCGGAGCGCCTACAGGAGATAGCAGGTTAAGTCGGACCAATGCTCTTCACTTAACTGGTAATGCCATTTTTTTGACCACGAAATACACGAAAAACACGAAAGGGGAGAGGGAAAAATTTCGTTTTGATTTTTTTTCGTGTGTTTCGTACTACTATCTTGAAACTTTTTGTTTTTCAGCAACAATTTTACGATTCAAAATCGCATAAGAGATTTATTTGAAATGCGTTATGCAAATGTCATCACGTTACTGATGAATATGCAATCACACAAAGTAACGGAGAA
>JAVBSA010000594.1:0-14081 GCA_031556915.1 Victivallis sp. | reverse complement strand
CGAAATCCACGAAACCCACGAAAAAAAATCAAAACGAAATTTTTCCCTCTCCCCTTTCGTGTTTTTCGTGTATTTCGTGGTCAAAAAAATGGCATTACCAGTTAAGTGAAGAGCATTGGACTTGTCGGACCAAGCGTCTTGATCTGTTCTCTCTGTTTTCTTTGAATGTTTTCGACGAAATCCGCCAGCGTCCATTGGAACGCTTTTTCGAGTTCGGCGTCGGGAATGTCAACCCCGAAAGCCTCTTCCATCGCCAGCACGAACTCCACGCTTTCCATCGAGTCGTCGTCCAGCAGAAGCAATACCGGAACGGGGTCGTTGGGATAGCACATCATGCTCTCCGGCCGCGACATATGATCCACCGCGAGATCGCGGAGCGTGAGCGCGATCAAAGCTTCCTCCCGCGTCGCCCAGTAGGAACAGAACAGCCGGAGGGAAAACTCGGGGCGTTTTGCAATTTCTTCCAGAATCGGAGCTTCCCGCCATTTCTTCGCTTTCAGGAATTCCGGCAGCGGCGGCGGCGGAAGCGCATCTCCCCGGTCTTGAAAAAGCTCCGCCGGAATATCCCGATCCAGCCGGATTCGGCGCTGTTCGACCACCTCATCGACCAATCCGCCGACGGTTGTCAACAGCAGAGGACAATGAAACACCCGGGCGAGACGCCGCCTCACCTCCGGATAGCGCTTACCGCAGACCAGATAGAAGGAATCCTCCGGATAGATCATGAATCCGGGATCGATCGCCGACAGAACCCGTCCCGCAACCGACATTTCGGCCTCGGAACCGAAATGGCGCAGATAGTGGTCACATGCCTGGCTGTCCCCCAGCACCAGGGGCGGCCGGGGATGGGCGGCAAGGAACGCGTCACGCGCCTCTTCCAGGTCCCGCCCGTCAGATGCGGCGACATACCGCCGGATCACCCTCGCGGCCAAACACCAGAACAAGCCCAGTACGCCTCCCCACAGGCAGACCTTTCCGGGGTTTACCATAAACAGCAGGATGAAGCAAACCACCGTCAGAGAAAAAGCGCCGATCACAAAGATCCCATCCAGATTGCGGAAAAACTTTTCCTCCCGCCGGTACTTTTCATCCAGCGCTTCATCCGCCATCACCGGTTCCCGCGTTTCGAGTTTCGGGTGACCGTCCGGAACCGCGAATGGCGCGGGCCCCAACGCTGCAACCGGCTCCTTCCGGATCCGCCGGTACCCGATGAACCCGATCACCGAAACGATGACCGCCAAAGCAACCCAACCGCCCCCGGCGTTCCCCAGAAGAAGAGCTCCGCAAAGTACGGCCAACAATGAAAATAATACGAAAAACAACATAGCAAGACCTCCTTTCGATCTTTTGTTATTATTAAGATAACACTCGTTATCAAAATAGCAACATTAAAATCAAAAAAATATTCACTTTTTTTGGTGGACTTGGTGGACTTGGTGGACTTGGTGGACTTGGTGGACTTGGTAGGGCGCTCTGTCCCCAGAGCGCCGTTCACCTTGCAGACCGGTTGACCATGATCGAGCGAACGGCTGTCTGAGGACAGACAGCCCTACCCGGGATCATGACCGGCGGGCGTCCAAGTCCCTATATCTCGAATTTGTCGCGGAAGCGGATGTAGGTGAAGGCTGCCGCGAGGAGCGCCAGGGCGAGAGCCGCCGAGGCCGCGATCCGGTAGATCTGCTCGAGGTGTGCGAGGTCGAAGAAGAAGATTTTCCCGACGGTCACCGCGAAGAGCGCAAGCGCAATGCGGCGAAGAACCCGTTTGCGCTTCAGGATTCCGCCAAGCAAGAGGCAGAAGGCGAACAGCCCCCACCAGATGGAGATTCCGGCATCCTGGCCGTTCCATTGTTTCAGGAAGAAGCCGATCTCATAGGTGCCGTAGAACCAGAGGAATCCGAGGGCGATGCTGCCGAAGGTCCGGGCGGCGTCCTCCTCCTTCCGCCGGTGGAAGATGAGCCAGGCGACGGCGGCCCCGAGGGTGATCGCCCCCATGGTCAGGAAGCGTTCGAGGAAGCTCGCGCTGTAGACGGTATCCTTCCAGAGATAGCTGTGCGGATTGAAGAGAAAGAAGAAGAACCGGACGCCGGCGAGCGTGAACAGAATTGCTCCGCAGGTGACGAAAAGGGTTTTGAGCCTCGGATTCGTCATTGCCGCCAAAAGGGCAGTCGCCATCACGACCCAGAAAGGCACCAGATAGCTCATCCCGAGCAGCAGTTTGATTTCACTGCTGCCGTAGCAGGCGCCCCCGACGATGCAAAGCAGCGCGAAGACCTGGAGGAGATCGATGGCGGAATCCTCTTTCTCCTTCTGGAGTTCACGGAAGAGAAGACAGGCGATTCCGGCGGCGGCCGTCAAAGCGCCGAGGGTAATCAGCCGTTCCCAGGCGTGGTCGGCAAAATTCGTCTGCCGCAGGAAGTAGGGGTAGAGGTCCCGGATCAGGAAATGGAACAATGCGCCGGCGAAGACGAAGAAGCCGCAATGGCGGAACAGCAGTCCGAACCGGAATTTGCGGCAGGAGAAAAGAACGATGGCCATGGTCAGCCAGTAAAGCGTCACATAGGCCTGCCCCAGCAACAGGCGGATTTCGAAAAATCCGTAGAACCAGACGCCGAGGAGCGCGATCACGGCGAAGGCCTGCGAAGCTTCGACTTTCTCTCTGCGCAGCAGCAGCCGGGAGGTGGCGCCGGCAATCAGGATCAGGGCTCCGAGCGTCATCAATCGCTCGAAAGCGAATTCCGAAAACGGTCCGTTCCAGTGGAAATAGCGCGGGAAATCCACGATCATCAGCCGGAACACGGCGATGGCGAACAAGCCCGCTCCGCAGCCGTTGAGGATTTTGGGATAGTGCATCCGGCTGGCGGCCGCAAAGAGCGCCAACGCCATGAGCCCCCAGGTGAAGGTGATGTAGGCGTGGCCGAAGCAGAGGCCGACGCCGAGGGCGAAGGAGCCGACGGCGATGACCGTATAGACGGCTTCGGCTCCGTGATCTTCGCGGTCGAGGGCGCGGCCCGCGCCGAAGAGCAGCGACAGCAATCCGCCGAGGGCGAAGGGGACGATGGCCGACGCCTTCCAACCGAACGCATCGTACACCAGCGAAATTCCGAGTGAGAGCGTGAAGAGCGAATTGGCCGCGATCCCGAGCACGCCGAAGACGGTGATATTCCGCTTATGCCCCGCCGCGTAGATGAGCGGCAGCAGCGCGAAGAAGAAGGAATAGACGCCGAGATAGGTGATGACGACGGGGAAATCGCTTGTGCTGTATTTGAGGAGCGAAAGCGCGTAGATTCCCCAGGTTGCCAGAAAGGCGACCAGGTTGAGGAGCTTCCAGTTGCGCTTGAAGTTCGCCGCGCCGACGCCGAGGGCGAGGAGCAGCATGTAGCCGAAGAGGCCGAAATAATTCTTTTCGCCGGTGGAGAAAAGAATCGGGGCGGCATATCCGGCGAGTGTGCCGATGATCGCCACCGGGAGCATGTTCTTCCAGACCGCAATTCCGACTGCGGCGGCCGTGACGAGGAAGGTGAACAATATGGCGCTGCCGGCTCCGCATAAATGATAGAGCGAATGCGCGGAGAATACGGAGAAATAGAGCGAGCCCACGCCCGCGCCGACCAGCCCGAGGCCGATGGTCCGGTATTTCCCCCGGAACAGCCAGAGGCCGAAGACGGCCAGGCCGATTCCCAGCAGGACGGTCAGCCCGACCCGGAATTCGGGGCGGATCAAATTCCGTTCATAGGCCCAATGCAGGAAGAAGGCGGTCGCGCCCAGCAGCATCAGCACGGCGCCGCGCACCAGCCAGGTGGTGGCGACGGCATATTCGAGAGAAACATTTTTGGGGCGGAACTCCTCCCCCACGACAATCCAGCTCCAGATGCGGGAGAGTATGGTGTTGGGAGCCTCTTCTTTCGCGGGTTTCTTCGGCTTTTCTTCCCGGACGACCGGCACTTTCTCGAGCGCGGCGGGGGCCCGGAGCGGTTTCTCCGGCGGCCCGGGTGCCCTGAGCGGTTCCGACCAGGGGGAAAGCTGCGGCTTTTTCTCGGGGACAACTTCGGGCGTCAGAACAACCACGGGTTCCGGCGGAGGCGGCGGCGGCGGAGGCGGCGGAACGACAAGTTCGGGTTCCGGCTTTTTCGGGATGACGAGCGGAACGATTTCGTCGTCTGTCACCACCGGAACGGGGGCCTTCTTTTCTTCGGACGGCGGCGCTTCAAGCTTGTTCAGCTTCTGCTGGAGAACCCAAAGCAGCGCATCCTGCGCCCGGTTGAGGCGGAGCAGTTCATCCACCCGGGTCGAAAGCGACGCCCAGAGGCACAGAAAAACGGTGCCCGCCACAAGAATTACGAGTACGACGGCAAACCACATATGCGACTACCTCCAGGTTTGATTGTCCGGTTTCAGAATAAGACGCAACTGAATTGAAAATCTTATTGTCAAAAAATACAATCTGTAGTCCTTTCACAAGAAATGCCGAAACGTGTCCGGTTGCGCCGCTCCGCGGCTGGGACGGGCGCTTTGCGCCCGGCCTCCGGCGGCCAAGGAGGCCATTGCTTTAGCCTCCTTGGAACCACCCTTTGCTCCCCGGGGAAAGAAGCGTTTCCGGTATGCCGCCGACTTCGCGGCGCATTTTCGGCCGTCGCCGAAAATGCTTACCTTCGCGTCGCTTCGCTCCTTGACCCCTCCTATGGCGGGGGGCCACGTTCGCTACGTTCAGCTGCCTCGAATTTCTTCGAGGCATCCGCTGTGCTTCGCAAATCGGTTCCTTCACATCCGCTCACGGCGCTGACCGCGCTTTTGTGCCGCGAGCGGGAGGTTTTATTGATCCGTTTCCTTCGCCAACTGGTAGCCGCCGTAGGCGCGGGCTACCGCCCGGTGTTCCTCCTCACACCCCGGTTGCAGCATCGCAAAACCGACCCCGCGCTTGCGCAGTTCGCGGACGACGAAAAGATGATCCTCCGCCCGCGCCCCGTCGGGCAGCACGATCCCGAGATCGAACGCGCCGCCGTAACGGCTGCGCAGCACCCCGTAACCTTTCCGCGCGAATTCGAGCGAACCGTGATAACTCTCCCCCAGAAAACGCGCGGTTTCCTCACTGAAAAACAGATCCTCCCTGCCGGAAAGGACGAAGTGTTTGCCCGCATAAACAGCCGCGTAAGCACCGCCCGCGCCGGAATTTCTGCACTCGCCCCCCCCCAGGTGGAAACGGAACAGCGAGGCGGGCCGGGAACAGGCGCGATCCAACTCCGCAAAATCGGAAATCAAAGGCGAAGCCACGACAGCTCCCTCCCTGGAATCCGCCTCGAACACGGCGAACGCCGCTTCGTCGCAGTCGTAAAAAACCGGTATCCCTTCCCCCTTGCGGAGCGGAACCGGGGCGCACCAGTGGAAATGGCGGCGCAGAGCCGCGGCGTTCCCGCCGGTCCTGGCGCCATACAGCGCCACGCCGCCGTCGGAGAGCGCAAAGAGCTCTCCCTCAAAACCATCCGCCATCACCCCGGCGTAATCGGCAACCAGGAGCAAGGAGCCGTCATCCGTCATCATCAGGATGTTCCGGCCCAGTTTGTGAACCGAAGCGGGGCGGATCCCTTCTTCCGCGCCAAGGCGGCACACAATCTCCTCGGCCCCCTTGGGCATCAGGGCGAGCGCCCGCTCGGCAATCGATCGAATTTCGTCATTCATAGTTGCTAATATACCTCCCCATTTCTTGAATTCAATGGAACGAAACGGTATATTAAGGGGAAAGGAGAACCCCCGATGCGGAAACTGCTCAATGAAATCAGGGTCATGATGACTCCGCGCGACAAGATGCTCATGCTGGTCCTGACGGGCCTGATGGTCGCGGGCGCGCTCCTGGAAATCGTCGGAATCACCATCCTGATGCCGGTCATCGCCGTGCTTTCGAAGCCGGAACTGCTGGAACAGAATAAATATCTCCATTTTCTCTACCGGCTGCTCGATCCCCCCGATCTCGGAACATTCACACTGTACCTCTGTTGCGGAATCAGTGTTTTCTACCTCCTCAAAAATTCGTTCCTGATGGTGATGACCTACTGGCAGTCGGCGTTCATCTACGGCAAGGCGTCGAGTTGGGGAGCGCGGCTCTACGTCAACTACCTCGAAACCGACTACGCCTTCCACCTGAAGCACAATTCGTCGGAATTGCTCAACAACATCAACCAGCTGCAAATCGTCAGCACCGGCGTCCTGCTGCCGCTCATGATGCTGATCAGCGAAGGAATCGTCATCGTCGCCATCCTGCTGCTGCTGCTCTGCTTCGCCCCCGGAACCACATTGACGGCGTTCGCCACGGTTCTGCTGGCGACTTTGCTGCTGTATTATCCCTTCCGGAAACTCTATGCCCGGCTCGGGGTGCGTCTGTATCAGGCGTCGCACAAAAAATTCCAGCTCCTGATGCAGGGCGTCGGCGGCATCAAGGAAGTGAAAGTGCGCAATCTGGAAAAACGCTTCAGCCAACTCCTGCAGCAGGCGCAAAGCGAAGCCTGCCGCGCGGAAAGTTTGATCTATTTCACCGGGCAATTTCCCCGGCTGGCCCTCGAGGCGGTGATCGTCATCCTGGCGATGGGGATTCTCGCGGCTTTCATCCTCGCAAACATGGCCTCGGGAACCATCGTGCTCACATTGGCGCTGATGGCCATGGCGATGTTCCGGCTGCTGCCGGCGGTCTCCCGCATCCAGTACAACTTCGTCCGCATCCGGCAATCGCTGTGCTCCTTCGACGCGATTTACCACGACCTGACGCAGCTGGTGCGCGAGGATAAAAAGGGGAACGGGCCGCCGATCGAATTCGGCGGCATGCTGCGGCTCAACAATATCACATTCGCCTATTCGCCCGAAACGCCCCCCATCTTCCGCAATTTTTCGGCGGAGATCCCGGTGCGTTCCAGCACAGCCCTGACCGGCACGACCGGCTGCGGCAAAACCACGCTGGCCGACCTGATCCTCGGCCTCCTCAAGCCGGACGCCGGATCGATTACCGTGGACGGGCGCGACATCCGCGAAAACCTCGGCTCCTGGCAGAAACTGATCGGTTACGTGCCGCAGCACATCTATCTCCTGGATGCGTCCATCCGCGAAAACGTGGCGCTCGGCGTTCCGCCGGAGGAAATCGATGACGATAAGGTGAAACGCTGCCTCGAAATGGCGCAGCTCGCGGACTTCGCGGAAGGCGCCGGCACCCTCATCGGCGAACGCGGCGCGCGCCTCTCGGGCGGCCAGCGCCAGCGCCTCGGCGTGGCCCGCGCGCTCTATCATGACCCCGAAGTACTGGTTCTGGATGAAGCCACCAGCGCGCTCGACACCGAAACCGAACAGGCCCTCATCGACGCGCTGAACCTTCTTCACGGCCGGCTGACCATCATCATGATCGCCCACCGGCTGAGTACGATTGAACAATGCGACGTCAGGATCAACCTGTCGCCGAACACGGAAAAGTGAGGTGGTCATCATGCCTGCAAGCGAATGCCGCTGGTGCGGTAATCTCTGCATCGAAGAAAACGCCTGTCCGGGGTCGATGATCATCTTCGGCGCGTCGGGCGATCTGGCGAAACGCAAACTTTACCCCTCGCTCTACCACCTGTTCCGGCGGGGGCTGCTGCATGAACAATCGCGGATCCTCGGCTGCGCCCGAACCGATTACACCGATGAGAGCTTTCGCGAACACCTGCGCCCCTTCCTGGCCGGAGGCGATAAAAAACAGCTCGACGACTTCCTTTCGCACATCTTCTATGTCCCGGGCGAATATTCCGAGCCGGATTTCTACAAACGTCTCAATCTGCGCCTCGATGAAATGGAGAAAGAGGGGAACTTTACGCCGAACCGCACCTTCTACCTGGCCATGCCGGCAAAGCTCTACCCCCCGATTATCCGCGAACTCGCCGCGGCCGGAATGCTCGTGGAGCATCGCGATTGCGTTTTCTGGCGGCACGTCGTGCTGGAAAAACCCTTCGGGCGCGACACCGCATCCGCCGAAGAGCTCGATTACGACCTCCACCGGTATCTCGGGGAAGACCAAATCTACCGGATCGACCACTACCTCGGCAAGGACACCGTACAAAACATCCTGATGCTCCGGTTCGCCAACGTGATCTTCGAACCCGTCTGGAACAGCCAATACATCGACCACATGCAACTCACCGTCACCGAAGAGATCGGCATCGAAAACCGGGCGGGTTACTACGAACAGGCGGGGCTGCTCCGGGACATGTTCCAGAATCATATGCTTGAAATGCTTTCGCTGGCCGCGATGGAACTCCCGGCCAGCTTCTCGCCGGACGACGTGCGCGACGAAAAGGTCAAACTGATCAAATCGATCCGCCCGATCAATCCCGAATCGGTGGTGCGCGGCCAGTACGACGGTTACCGAAAAGAACCCGGGGTCGCCCCCGGCTCCGAAACCGAAACCTTCGTCGCGGCGAAATTGGAGATCGCCAACTGGCGCTGGGCGGGCGTTCCCTTTTATTTGCGTTCCGGCAAGCACTTACAGAAACGGAAGAGCGAAATCGCCATCGTATTCAAGGCGATTCCACACTCGATTTTCGCCCCCATCCGCGCCAAAGAGATGCAGCCGGACACCCTCATCCTCAAGGTTCAGCCCGATGAAGGCATGGAGCTCACCATACAGGCCAAACAGCCGGGGCCCAAGCTCTGCATGGGCGGACTCAGCCTCAATTTCCGTTACAGCGACCTCCCCGGCGAGGCGTTCGACGCCTACGAGCGGCTGCTGCTCGACGCCATGCGCGGCGACCAGACGCTCTTCATCCGCAGCGACAGCATCGCCGAAAGCTGGAAGCTCTTCACGCCGGTGCTGGAGGCGTTTCAACAAATTCCGCTCGAAACCTACCCGCGGAACTCCAACGGCCCCGAGGGAGCGGAGCGTCTCATCCTCGCCGACGGGCGCGAGTGGCGCCCCCTGTAAATGGATATCACGCTCACCCCCGAACGCCATCTCCTTTACGGGAATGAAAGGACGGAGCTTTACACGCCCTTCCGGGCGGAAGCGCCGCCGGACGCGGGAGTCGGCTATCACTTTTTCCGCCGCCTCACCCGCGACGCGGTGGCGCGCGCCTGCCGAAGCGGGGAGCTGGCCAACTTGCGCCCCTCCCCCGAAACACTCGAAGGCGCGCTCTTCGAACGCCCGCCGATGGAGGGCGGCGAATATCTCGACGCCGAAACGCTGGAACAGCTGCTCACCGTTTTCGCCGACCGGATCGAAGCGGAGCATGCCGCTTCCGGAATCGGAGCCGCCGAATTCCTGCGGCAGCTCAACCCCGCCTGGGAGAACGTGGGGCGGGTCTGTTTTCACCTCGCCGACAATAAAAAGAACGAAGACGGCCGGCACCCCTTCGCCTTTCTCGCGACCTTCATTCACCACCTGAGCGAGAACGACGAGCCGCGCCACCTGCCGCTCGGCGCGGCGCTCAAGACCTTCGCCGACGACCGGGCGGCGCTGCTCGGGTTGCTGAAACCGGTGCAAAAGGCGGCGGAAAAAAGCCCGCTGCTTGCCCGGATGCTGGAAGACGGAACGATTTACCGCCCCGGCGTCTGGACGCCCGCCGAAGCGTTCGCCTTCGTGCGCGAAATTCCGAACTTTGAAGAGGCGGGCATCCTGATCCGTTTCGCCAATCTCTGGAAAAAAAGGCCGCCGAAACTGCAAGCTCAGATTTCGCTCGACGTGGAGAAGAAGAAAAGCCGTCTCTACTCCGGAATTCTCCTCAAATTCACCATCCGCGCCATCGCCGGGGGGGAAGTGCTGACCGATGAAGAACTGGCGAAACTGCTCGATTCGGGCGGCGGATTGCTGCGGATCAAGGGGCAGTGGGTCGAGGCGGATCCGGCCAATGTGACCAAACTCCTGCGCCAATGGGGTCAACTGCCGCGCGAAACGCTGACGCTGACGGAGGGGATGCGGCTCCTCGCCGGGAGCGCGGCGGAATTCCCCGGGCATGACTCCGACCTTCTGCGCGCGGAGGCGGTGGGCGAGCTCGAAAACCTCCTGGACAATCCTGACGCGTTTGCGTTGCCGCCATTGCCGGCGCATCTCGCCGGAATCCTGCGCCCTTACCAGAAAGCGGGCGTCGCCTTCCTCTGCCGCGCCACCCGGCTCGGCATGGGGGCGTGCCTGGCCGACGACATGGGGCTCGGCAAAACCTTACAGGTTTTGACGTTTCTCGCCATCCTCAAGCAGCAGGGCGCGTTCGTGGAGGCCCCCGCGCTGCTCATCCTCCCCGCTTCTCTGCTGGGGAACTGGCAGGCGGAGGCGGCGAAGTTCGCCCCGGAACTCAAGGTGCGCATCCTCCACGGAGCAAGCGCTTCCGCGCCGGTGACGGGGGCGGATCTGGTTGTCACGACCTACGCCACCTTGACCCGGCTCCCGGCATTGGCGAAAATCGATTTTGCCGCCGTCATCGCCGACGAGGCGCAGGCGATCAAAAATCCCAATTCGATCCAGAGCCGGGCGGTGCGGAGTCTGCGGTCAAACCGCCGGATCGCGCTCACCGGAACGCCGGTGGAGAACCGCCTCACCGACCTCTGGAGCATCTTCGACTTCCTTTCACCGGGCCTGCTGGGAAATCTCGGCGCCTTCCTGGAACAGGCCAAAGGATTTGCGGAACGGAACGATTACACGCCGCTCCGCAAACTGACCGCGCCTTATATCCTGCGGAGACTCAAAAGCGACCGAAGCATCATCCGCGACCTGCCGGACAAAACCGAAGTCAACGCCTTCTGCCTTCTCACCCGGCAACAGACCGCCCTCTACCTCGCCGCGCTCGATGCAATGAAACGCGACCTCGCCGCCGTGGAGGAAGAGCGCAAATCGGGCGTCATCCTCGGTTACCTCATGCACTTCAAACAGATCTGCAACCACCCCGCGCAATACCTCGGCGGCGGGCATTATGCGCCCGAAGAAAGCGGCAAATTCCTGCGTCTCGCGGAACTGGCCGAATCCATCGCCGCCAGACAGGAAAAGGTGTTGATTTTCACCCAGTTCCGCGAATTGTGCGAACCGCTGCACGAACACCTCGCCCAGGTTTTCGGGCGGCCGGGATTAATCCTTCACGGCGGCACGCCGGTCAAGCGGCGCGCGGCGCTGGTCGAAGAGTTCCAGCGGGAGGGCGGCCCCCCCTTCTTCGTCCTCTCGCTCAAGGCGGCGGGCACGGGGCTCAATCTCACGGCGGCGAGCCACGTCATCCACTTCGACCGCTGGTGGAACCCCGCCGTCGAGAACCAGGCGACCGACCGCGCCTACCGCATCGGGCAGCACCGCAACGTACTGGTGCACAAATTCCTGTGCGCCGGAACCATCGAAGAGCGGATCGACGCTTTGATCCGCGACAAACGGGATCTGGCCGACACTCTCCTCGCTTCCGGCGCGGAATCGAATCTGATGAAACTGACACCGGCGGAGCTTCTCGACTTCGCCAGACTGGACCTCAAAAATTCAATTTAATGACCACGAAATACACGAAATACACGAAAGGGGAAAGGGGAAAGGGGAAAGGGGAAAGGGGAAAGGGGAAAGGGGAATTTTCTCTTTGATTTTTTTCGTGTTTTTCGTGTATTTCGTGGTCAATTGAAAGGATTTTCAGAATGTATGATGAAGACGAAAAGCCGCTCAATGTGGCGGAACTCAGAAAACGGGCGGAACGATTCGCCGCCGCTCTCGACAATCCCACCCCCGCCGTTCCCCACGGCAAAGGAATCGCCAGGAGCTTCTGGGGCCGCCAATGGTGCCGCCATATCGAATTGCTGCAGGACTACGAAAGCCGCCTGCCGGGCGGCCGGAGCTACCTCAAGAACGGCACGGTCGTCGATTTGAAAATCCTGCCCGGCCGGGTGGAGGCGAAGGTGGCGGGGAGCGAGCTCTACGAGGTCGACATCCGGATTGAGCCCCTGCCGGAGGAACGCAAAGAGGAGCTCAAAGCCAAATGCGCGGGGCAGATCACCTCGCTCGTCGATCTTCTCGAAGGAAATCTCTCGGAATCGATCATTGAAATCCTCTGCGATCCCGACACCGGGCTGTTTCCGCACAGCCACGAAATCAAGCTCGAATGCAACTGCCTGGACTGGGCTGATTTATGCAAGCATCTGGCGGCAACGCTCTACGGAATCGCCGCCAGGCTGGACGACGACCCCGGCCTTTTTTTCACCCTGCGCGGAATCGACCGCGAAGAGTTTTTCGCGGGCGACCTCTCAAGCGCCCTTCCTGAAGTCAACTTCAACCTCGACGAACTCGGAGACACCTTTGAAATCGATCTGTCTTAGCATTCTACTATTGTTCCTCGGCGGCTGCCTCTGGTACAAGGCGATGCATTCGCACGCCGTCAAAGTGTACAACATGGGCTCCGCCCCCGTAACGATCGTCAAAACGACGGAACTCAACGAAGAGGGAGTCCGCTTGCGCGGCGTGTTCCCTCCCGGCCAGTTGGCAGGAGTGAGCGTATTGCACACCCTCCCCTTCCGGGCGATGCGGATCGTCTGGGAGCGGGGCGGCGAACAATACGAACAGATCGTAACGTTCCGCCTGCCCAAAGGCTTCACCCCCTACGACGGAGCGTCGATCATCCTCTTGTTCGACGACAGCGAGCGCATCCGCCTCGCCTACGAGTGCTACTACGGCGATCCGCCGGAAGAGGCCGAAGAATTCTTCGACAAACGCACCGGCCGCAAAACCAGGTGCGTCCTCGAAGACGGCACCCCCTTCGACCCGGTCAAGGCTTCAACCGAATCTGCGGTTCCCGGAGCAGTTCTTCAAAAATAGCCCGATTTTCGTTTCGCCACCTGGTTACCAGACGCGTCTCCTGCATGGTGAAGCCAACCTCCCGGCGCGAGGGGAAGACAAAATTTTCCTGCTTGAAATAGCAGCGCTGTTCCACTTCGAGAATGACGCGCGAGAATACCGCCGTGCCGAGCAGAAAGAAGACCAGCAGCAGCAGGACGTTCCCGAACACCAGGTTGGACTTCGGCTTTTGCCCGCTCCGGCTGAAATGCTTCCGCACTTTGCAGCAGCTCAGGACAGCCGCCCACGCCGGCATCAGGATGAGGAAGAAACCCACTTGGACTCCAATCCGGATCCCGTTGTGTTTGAAGGAGTAATCCCGCCCGCTGATCCAATCGATCCGGGTCAGGAGAAAGTAGCCCGCCACCGGCAGTAGAATTCCCCACAGGATCAATTTTGCGTACTCCTTCGCCGGAAGCAGCACGAGAAAACTCCCTTCTTTATGGAATAAGATCCACATGACGAAAGAGAAGAAGCCCAGAAACGCCAGGATGCACTCCAACCCGGCCAGCAGAAAGTTGTCGAGAAGGTTGTAACTGAGTTTCAGTTCCGGCCGCAAATCTTCGCGCGCCACATGATCGAACGTGCCGTTCCACAGGCCGCCGAAGACCCCGCCACGGGCTTTGAGTGTCGCCAGATCACTTTTTCGTTTTCCGTGTTCAGCCCGAAAAGCGGCGTACACGGAATAAGCCCGGTCCGTCTGTTCTTTCGCCCGTTTTGCCAGATCGGGCCGGTTCTGTTCCCGGTAACATTCCGCCAGGGTGTTCCCGGCGTTCCCGAGCGATCCGAAAATCGTAAATTCGTCGATCAGGAACAAGGCATTTTCGTTCAACTGATAAGCCCACTTCTTGTAGCCGTTCAGAAAGAAATCCGCTTCGGCAAGCCTGCCTTCCTCCGCCAGAAGCTTTCCGTACAGCGGAATCAACTCCCCCTGGGTGCGGCAGAATGGAAGCCAGGGCAAAACAGTTCCCGCCACGATGCCGACATCGCGCAGGGCGTTGGGAAAATTCCGCCTCTTCGGAGCCGGCCCCAGCCGTTCCAGCATGGCCTCGCGGGTATAAGTGTTGAAATAGGGCTGTTCCAATCCCCGGCGCACTTCCGCCATGCCGCGCTCAAAACGTTCCCGGTCCTTGATCTCGGTAATGGCGGACAATCGGTTCTTCCCGCCGGCTTTGACGACGACGGCGTCTTTCAGCTCAAGTTCCGCAAGCAGATACGAGTAACAGGCGTTCCCCGGCTCCAGTTCGCGCGCCCGGCGCAATTCCGGCCCGATCAACTCCCGTGTTTCCGG
>JAVBSA010000499.1:0-5661 GCA_031556915.1 Victivallis sp. | reverse complement strand
GGAGCCTCAAGCTTTATCGCGCGCCGGTGACGTTAACCAAGGAAAATTTCGAAGAAATTTTCCGCCACCAGTGCGGGCGACGGTCTGCTTTGACCGCCAGGTCAAACAGACCCCGACCCCTGTCAGGCACCCACGATCTTTAAGGCCGAACCATGTCCGGCTCGTCCAACCGAGCCGGACATTTTTTTTCCTAAAAAAACGTTTTATCACTTGACATTTCACTCTTTTTCTGTCATAATAAAAACAGAATGATAAAACGTTTTTCCAAGGAAATTAAAATATGAGTACTGTCGGAATCCGCAAAGTCGCCGAAGAGGCGGGGGTCTCCATCGGGACCGTCTCCAAAATTCTGAACCCGACATCCGGCGCCAATATCCGGGTATCGGAAGAGACTCGCGCCAAAGTGCTTACGGCGGCCGGCAAACTGCATTACCGCCCCAGTTACGGGGCGCGGCTGCTGCGTGGCGAAAGCACCCGCATGATCGGCTTCGCCGTTTCCCTGCCGGGGGAACACACCGACGCCTATCTCTCCAGCTACAGCTTCCGGCTGCTGAACGGAATCGGCAAAGCGGTCTCCGCCAATGGCTACCAGCTTCAGATTCTCAACGGGGTCGATTACCGCTACTATATGGACGTCAAGCGTCTGGATGCTCTCGTCATGCTGAGCTTTTCCCTGAAAAACAATCCCCGGGAACAGGAGATGCGGGAGATGTTCACCCGCTTCAACGAAAACAGCTACCCTTACGCGGTCATCAATCCGCACGGCGAAACCACGCTCGACGGCACCCCGGTCGCCGGAATCGGAGTCGATAACGAAGAAGGCATGCGCCTTCTGGCCGACCTCCTGATCCGCAAAGGGGTTGTCGACATCGCCTATCTCGGCGAATTGACGCCGAATCCCCAGCTGGATCACATCCTGCGCTGCAATCTGCTGAAACGATATCTGGCGGGCAGTTGCGTCCGTTTCGAAGATTCGCTGATCTTGAACGGCTGCGGCGACGGAATTCCCGAAGTGCCGCGTATCGGCCGTTACAGCCACATCGACGGCATGACCGCCGTCCGCCGCCTCCATGAACAGAACCGCCTGCCCCGCTGCCTCGTCTGCGGCAACGACGACATCGCGCAAGGCGCCTTGCGGGCGCTCTGGGAACTTAAAATCTCCGTTCCGGATCAAGTGGCGGTGGTCGGCCACGACGACAGTTTCTGCGACTATTCCGCCCCCGGCCTCACCACCATCCGCCAGCCCCTCGAAGAGATGGGAGAGCTCGCGGTGCAAAACCTGCTTCAAAAAATGGATCATCCGGAATCTGCGTTCAACACACTTTTAAAACCGACACTGATGGAAAGGGAAACGTTATGACGAGAAACCATTTTACACTGATCGAACTTCTGGTAAATATAACTTGTCAGATATGCGAAACGGCAGGTAGGGCGCTCTGTCCCCAGAGCGCCGTTCGTACAAGCACAACCACAACGGCCTGCCGAAGTGAACGGCGCTCTGAGGACAGAGCGCCCTACCTTAGCCGAACCCATGCATTCACACTGATTGAACTTCTGGTAGTAATTGCCATTATCGCCATTCTGGCCTCGATGCTGTTGCCCGCCCTCAATAAATCGCGCGACAAAGCACAAAGCGCGAAGTGCACCAGCAACTTCAAGAACATCGGACAGGCCTCCGCCATGTACCAGGCCGATTACCAGGGCTTTTTCGTAAACGGCGGCATCACCTCTTACACGACGGCACCGGAAACCCGGGGACGCTGGTTTCAGACACTGGAAGCATATACGCAGAACTTCACCGTCTTCAACTGCCCGACCATGTCCAAAGAATTTCCGAGCTATGAGGTCACCAACGTAAAAGGGAAAAATATCGGCGGCTGGGATCCCGCTTGGGGAGACATGCCGCGCGGAAGATCCAAAGTGGGCGGAGCCTGCGCCTCGGCCATCAATACCAGTCAGTTCGGCACCACCAATACCAGCGGAGTCCCGAATTATTCCGTGCGGGAAAAAGAACTTCTCGGTCAGATCAAAGCGATGAACGGCGGCAGGATCCGCCCCGCCGGACTCAGCCAGGTGGTTCAGGTCACCGACGGACTCTTCAACGTCTACTCCACCGTCGATGATGGAGCCGGTTCGATCCTTGAATACAGTCGATTCATTCACAACAACTTACGGAATGTACTTTTTGTTGACGGCCACTCCGCCGGCAAAAGCGTCAACGATTTCCGCATCTGTGCGGGAGACAACGCGGCGGGGCCCCACTGGCGCATCATCTTCAGCAATTAACCCTTTGGAGAACATATGAAAGCATCCCTTTTCCTCTTGAGCGCGTGCGCCGCCGCAACGCTCGCCGCCGCGCCTCCCCGCCTGACCAATCTGGGCATTGAAATCGATGGGGCGGCAATGGGCAAACTGATCCTCGGGTATCCCCAATTCACCCCCGATGGCGGCAAGGGAGTCAAGCCGGAGGTGAAAGTCGAAGGCGACCGGGCGGAACTGACCTACCTCGCCGAAAAAGCCCCTGCGATCACTCTGGTCCGGGAAGAGTCGAAAATCCTTATCACCATGAAAACACAGGCCCCGGGGAAGCTCAACTGGCAAATGAACATCCCTATCACCTTCGCCGGAACCGGGGAATTTTCTTTCGGCAAAGAGGGAAAAACCGCCTTGTTCCCCAAAGACCTGCCGGCGAAACCGCATCTTGCCCAGCTCAATTCCGACCGTTTTCTGCTGGTCGACGCCAACAGCGATTGCCGGATCTCCATTCAATCCGAACCGGGCGCCTACTGGCAGCTGCAGGACAACCGGGCCTGGAACTGGAAAATATTCCAGTTGAACATCATGCATAATGTCTATGACAACCGGACGCACGTCATCACGCTCGATTTCAACACCATACAGCCGGAAAAGGCAAAAGTCCGGGTCGACCGTTTCGGCCAACCCAAAGAGCTTGCGTTTCCCGGCAAAATCACCTCCGAAGAGGAGTTGAAGGCGGAGGCGGCAAACGACGATGCCTGGCTTGCCTCGCAGAAGGCGCCGCAACGCACCCCGTGGGGCGGACTCCCCGGCCGCAGTCTGAATGCGACCGGCTTTTTCCGGCTGGATCAAGTCGAAGGACGCGATGTCCTGGTCACCCCGGCGGGTGACATTTTTTTTCAGCTCGGAGTCTGCTCCGTTTCACCCTGCGACGACTACACCTATATCAAAGGGCGCGAATCAATTTATGAATGGCTCCCTCCATACGAAAGCCCGTACAAAACCGCCTACCGCGGCCACTGGGCGACCGATTTCTCCTACTACATCGCCAATTTGATCCGCAAAACCGGACAGCCCTTCGAGCTGGACGGCTGGAAACGCAAACAGGTCGAACGCCTCCGCCAATGGGGGTTCAACAGCGAAGGCGCCTTCACCGCCGCCAGTCCGGTCAACCGGGAAACCAACTTCGGGCGGACTCCCGGCCTCTACAAACCCAAAGGCATCGTCGGCGATATCTGCGACCCTTTCGATCCGGCCATCCGCAAAGATCTCGATGAAAATTTCAAGAAACTCGCTGAATCGGCAAACGATCCGACCATCATCGGCTACTTCATCGCCAACGAACAGAATTATCCCGACGTCCCCCGCAAACTTCCGACCTTCGACGGCAAAGTCGCGGCCAAGCGGGAATTGGTTGCGTCGCTGGCAAAACAATACGGTTCCATCGAAACATTCAACGCTGCCTGGGGGATGAAGGCCGGCTCCTTCGCGGAACTCAACGACCTCGCGCTGCCGGTACAAACGCAGGCCGCCTGGAATGACATGGAACAATTTTCCGCCCGCTTCTTCGACGCCTACTTCAAAATGATCGGCGAAACCTTCCGCAAATACGACCCGAACCATCTGCTGATCGGCGCGCGTTTCCTGGTAGCCAACGCCAATGTGGAGAGCGCGGTCGCCGCCTGCGGCAGATATTGCGATATTTTCAGCTACAACTATTATGCCCGGACGATCGATTCCGGCCTGCTGGAACGGATCCACAAACTTGCCGGGAAACCTATCCTGCTGTCGGAATGGAGTTTCGGCACCGCGGAACAGGGGCTTGCCGGCGGCGTCATCGACGTCAAAAACCAGCAGGAGCGCGGCCTCGCCTACCGGAGTTATGTGGAGGAAACGGCCGCCCTCCCCTTTGTGGTGGGCAGCCAGTGGTTCGCTTACATCGACCAGGCGCTGACGGGAAGATTCTTCCAGCACTACAACGGCGAATGCATGAACATCGGCCTCGTCAACGTCGCCGACCGCCCCTTTCGCGACTTCCTGGCGGAAGCGATGAAAACCAATGAACGCATCTACGACGTCAAGCTCGGCAAAGCCGCCCCGTTTTCCTTCCGGACCAATCAGGCGCGCGCCCCCAAGAGCCTCCAGATTCCGCACGCGCTGCCCGGCCATAAGCTCGATGGTCTCCGGGATCCCTGGCCGGGCCGCCCCTCGGAACGGATCGACGCCGGCTGCCTGGTCGCCGGAGCCGACGACGGCGGCGTCAGCGCCGACTTCTGGCTCTGTTGGGACGATGCCAATCTCTATCTCTTCGCGGAAGTGAAAGATCCGACCCCCATGAAAAACAGCCGCAAAGGAATCAACCTCTGGCAGAGCGACTGCATCGAACTCTTCATCGGCGGTGAATCGCCGGAGAAAGAGGGCCCGCTCCTCTTCTCCGACCGGCAGCTTCTCATCTCCGCCGCACCCGGAGGCGGAACGCACCTCGTCAACCAACCGGAACAGCCTGCCATCGGCGTCGTCACCGTTCCGCGCCCCGGCGGATACGCCGTGGAAGCAGCCATCCCCTGGAAAGCTCTCGGCATCACGAGTCCGCAAAGCGGCACGAAACTCCGCTTCGACCTCGGCCTCGACAACGGCGACGATGGCCCCAAGCGCCTCCATCAATTCATGTGGAGCGGCAGCGCCGGCAACAACGCCAACCGCACAGCCTGGGGAAGTGCAACCCTGGTCAATTAATACACTCATTTTTCCGCTTGAAAAATCAAACGCTGCCGGATATCTTATCTCATCGGAAAGGAATCTGTCGTATGCGTTTGACCATTCTCATCGGAGTTTGCATGATCGCCCGCCTTGCGGCGGCTCAACCGGAGCTTACCGCCAATGGAGTCGAAATCGACGGGGGGGCGATCGGGAAGCTCACGTTCGATTATCCATTGTTCGTTCCCGAGGGCGCAACTGAAATCAAACCGGAGGTAAAGCAGACAGCCGGCAGGACGGAGCTGACCTATCTCGCCGCCGGCACCCCCGAAATCACCCTGCTCCGGCAAGAATCGAAAATCATCGTCACCCTCAAAACGCAATCTCCGGGCAAGCTGATCTGGCGGATGTATCTGCCGCTTTCGGTCTTTGCGGGAACGGGGAGCTACTCGTTCGGAGCCGATGGGGAAACGAAACGCTTTTCCGCCGAAAAACCGCCGCGCCCGCACCTCGCCCAGATCAGCACGGACCGCTGTCTGCTGACCGACGGAAACAGCGACAGCAAGATTGCCATCCAAAGTGAACCGGGCGGCTTCTGGGAACTCCAGGACAATCGGGAGTGGGGGTGGAAAATTTACCAGCTGAACCTCTATCAGGAAGCGTTCGAAAACCGGGACCAGACCATCACCCTCGATTTCCGGCCCGAAC
>JAVBSA010000602.1:0-12491 GCA_031556915.1 Victivallis sp. | reverse complement strand
AAACCCTTGAAGAATTTCCCTTTGTTCGGGTCATGCGGTTTGAGCATCAAGCCGCAGAGCGCGGGCGACAGCGTCAGCGCGTTCACGGCCGACAGCGCCAGCGCGATGCTCATCGTGGCGGCGAACTGCATGTAGATGGTTCCCACCATGCCGCCGTAGAAGGCGATCGGCACGTAAATCGCAACGGTCACCAGCGTGGTGGCGATGATCGCCCCGGTGATCTGGCCCATGCATTTGCGGATCGCTTCCTTGGGAGGAAGGTGTTCTTCTTCGATGATGCGCATACAGTTTTCCACCACGATCACGGCGTCGTCCACCAGGGAGCCGATGACCAGGATCAGGGCGAACATGGTGAGCACGTTGATGGTGAACCCCAGCATCACCATGAAAATGAAGGTTCCGATCAGCGAAACCGGGATGGCCAGGGACGGAATCAGCGTGGCGCGCCAATCCTGCAGAAAGAGGAAGGTGATCACCACGACCAGGAGGAAGGTGATCGCCAGCGTTTCGGCGATTTCCTTCATGGTGGTGCGGATGTATTCGGTCGGGTCGTAGGCGAGGCTGTAGTTCACGCCGGCGGGCATGGACTTTTTAACCTCGGTCAGGAACGAATTCGCCTGGCCCACCACGTCGATCGCATTGGCGTCGGTATTGCGGTAAAGGGCGATGGCGACCGAAAAGTTGCCGTTCCAGTTGGCGAGCGCGGCGTAGCTTTCGGAGCCGAGTTCCACGCGGGCGATGTCGCGAAGTTTGGTCACGCGGCCGTGCGCGCCCACCTTGACGATGATATCCTCGAATTCCTCGGGCTTCTGGAGGCGGCCCTGGGTATTGATTTTGAGCTGAAGATAGTCGTTGGCGTACTCCGCACCGACCGTACCGGCGGCGGCCTGGATGTTCTGGGTGCGGACCGCGTCGGCGACGTTGTCCGGCGTGATTCCGAGCGCCGACATGCGCAGCGGATCGAGCCAGATGCGCATGCTGAAGTTCCGCGCGCCCATGATTTCGACGTCGCTGATGCCGTCGATGCGGGACATTTCATCGCGGACGTTCATGCGCACCCAGTTGGCCAGCTCCAGCTCGGAAAGCGTGGAGCCGTCGGTGGTGAAGGAGTACACGGCAAGCATGTCGCTGGAACGTTTGCGGATGGTGAGCCCAAGGTCGCGCACCTCCTGCGGCAGCATCGGTTCCGCGCGCCGGACCGCGTTCTGCACGTTCACCTGGGCGATGTCGGTGTTGGTGCCGGGTTCGAAAGAGATGGACAGCGAATAAACGCCGGCGTTGCTCGATGTCGAGGTGAAATAGATCATATGTTCGACGCCGTTGACCTGCTCCTCGACCACGGTGGCCACGGTGTCGGCAATCACCTGGGCGGAGGCGCCCGGATACTGCGCGGAGACCGTGATCGTGGGCGGAGCGATTTCGGGATACTCCGCCACCGGCATGTTGACGATGCAGAGCGCGCCGGCAAGCATCATCACAATGGAAATGACGAACGCCAGTTTGGGGCGTTCGATGAAAACTCCTGAGATCATCATAATGAGTTACCTCACTTCTCTGTCTGCTTGGGCCAATAAGGTTCGACCGTGCCGCCGGGCTGGACCTTGTTGGTTCCGGCCACGATGACCACTTCGCCTTCCTTGAGCCCGTCGAGCATCAGCTGCTGACCGCCGACCAGGGGGCCGGGGGTGACGAAACGCTGGGAGACGACATTGTTGTCGTCGAGAACGTAGACAAAGTTCTTGGTCTGGTTGTCGGCGCGGTCGATGCCGGTCATCATCGCCGAAAGCTTGATTCCGGGGAGCGCCCGTTCGGCTTGCCGCGCCAATGTGACGGTCACGAAACCGCCCGGCATAAGAAGGCTCTCCTGGTTCTCGAAGGTAGCCCAGATGGTCAGCGTATTGGTGCCGACGTCCACCTTGTTGTCGAGGAAGGCGATTTTGCCGCCGTGTTTGTAGGTGGAACCGTCCGACAGCGTCAGCCGGATCACCGCCTGTTTTTTCAACGTGTCGGCGTTGCCGAAGATCGACTGGAAATCGCGCTCGCTGATTGCGAAACGCGCGTAGATGGGATCGATCCGGACGATGTCGGCCAGAAAGTCACTCGAGGGCGTCACATAGTTGCCCTGCGAATAGGTCGCCTTGCCGATGCGCCCCGAAATCGGCGCAAAGATCTTGCAGTAAGAGAGGTTGTTTTCGGCGTCGAGCAGCGAAGCCTCGGCCTCGGCCAGTTTCGCCTTATTGAGCGCCAGGAGCCGTTCGGCTTCATCCAGCGTGCTCTGCGAAACCGCCTTGCTGCCGTGAAGGGTCTTCTGGCGGTTGAAATTGTCCTCGGCGAACTTGAGCTCAGCTCCGATCTGGGCGATCTGCGCCTTGCAGGCAAGGACTTTGGCGCGGTAGGAGGTGTCTTCCAATTCAAAAAGCAGTTGCCCTTCTTTGACCAGGTCGCCTTCCTTGAAATGGCTCTTATTGATGTTGCCGGAAATTCGCGCCCGCAATTCGACCTCTTCGATCGCTTCGAGGTAGCCGACATATTTTTTGCCCGCGGACTGCGTGACCGAAACGGCCCGCTCCACCGTCACCAACGGCGCCGGGGCAGCCGGAGGACCGTCGGCCAGCGCCGCAAACGAAATACCCACCAGGGCGAGAGTGCTTAAAAATTTTCGATTCATGATTGTTTCCTTCCCAATTCCTTTTGTTCCGCTTTTTCCATAAAGTCGTAAAATTCCATTAAAATCCGATGCAGCGATTCGTGTTCCGCAGGCGTAAGCGTATGAAAAAATTCTTCCGTCACGCGGCTGATGAACTCATGCCCTTCCCGGAACTTTTTCAAACCGTAATCCGAAAGGCGGATGCAGACCGCCCGGCGGTCCCGGGGCGACGGAGTCCGCACCAGCAGATCTTTCCGGACCAATGTCTCCACCAGCGCCGAAGTGGTTCCGCTGGTCAGGTGCATCGAATCGGCCAGCTGCTTCAGGGAGGTGCCTTCCGGCTCCTTCTCGGTCAGTTGGCGGACGCGGCGGATCACCCGCTGCTGGCTGATTGTCAGATCGAGCAGCGTCTCGTATTCCTCGCACGGGGAAAGATGGATCACGCTGTCCCGCATCTGTTCGGCGCATTCAAAAATCCGCAGCCACAATGGCTTTTCTTTGGTGTCGAAGGATTCCATAGGTCCGGCCTCTCCGTGTTTTTGCATTCATGGATTATATAAAATAGTCCCTTTCTTCATTGTTTGCAAACCCTAACTACTTTATTTTTCAAACTTTTCAGAAGCTCGAACTGCATGGATTGAAGAACGGCTTGACCCGGTGTATATTATGAAACATATTTTCGGAGGATTGTTCCGTGGAGATTTTTTCCGGCTGGATGGTTCCGATCCTCGCCTCGGCGGCGGGTCTCGGATTTTACGATATCTGCAAAAAACACGCGGTGAGAAACAACCCGGTGATGCCGGTGCTCTTTCTCACCACGCTGTGCGGCAGCACCTTTTTCGTGCTGGGCACCATTCTGGCCGGCAAGCTCGGCGCCGTACTCGATTGCGGGTGGCGCCTCTGGAGTCTCACCATGCTCAAATCCCTGCTGGTCGCGGCCAGCTGGAACTGCGTCTATTATGCGATGCGGGAGCTGCCGATCAGCATTGCGTCGCCGATCCGGGCAAGCGCCCCTTTGTGGACGTTCCTGGGCAGTATTTTTCTGTTTGCCGAAATTCCGACCCTGCTCCAGGGCATCGCCATGTTTCTCACCTTCACCGGCTATTACTGCTTTTCGGTGCTGGGGAAGATGGAGGGGCTCTCCTTTCGCAAACACCGCGGAATCCATATGATCTTCCTCGGCACATTGCTGGGGTCCGTGTCGGCGCTCTATGACAAATACCTTCTCGGCGTACTCGGCCTCCCCCGCGACGCGATGCAGTTTCACTTCTCGGTCGACCTCGTGCTCATCCTCGGGATCGCCCTCCTGGTCAAGTGGAAATTCGGTAAAAACCACCGCCCCTTTCAATGGCGGTGGAGCATCCCCGCCACCGGAATATTGCTGATTTGCTCCGACTTTCTCTATTTTTACGCACTTTCCACGCCGGAGGCGCAGATTTCCATCCTGTCCCTGGTGCGCCGCTGCGGCTGCATCGTGACCTTCCTGGTCGGCGGAATCTATTTCCGCGACGCCAACGTCAAACGGAAAGCCGCCGCCCTCGGCCTCATCCTGCTGGGAGTCATCCTGCTGGCCGTTTCCCGGTAATCAATGGAGATAATTTCAAAAGTATTTAGGGAGAGCCAATTGCATAGGGGGCGTCAAGAAATAAACTTGACGCCCCCTTACAGATATTTTCATGGCTGTGCGTCATTTTTCCAATTTGACTTTTACCGCTTGTTCCCCGAGCTCTCGAAGAGTTTCGGTCAGCTCCGGATATGGAGTATCGGCAATGTCGACCAGTCCGGCGTTTAAGTTTTCGCCATCGCCCGACCGTCCGGTCAGCGGCTGATCATTCCAAAGGAACCAGTGGATTCCGACAATGGACGAATGCCGAAACGCGGTATGGTAAGCCCGCTTAACCGCGAGGGCACGCTCCGCCGGCGTGATTCCCACCGTACGCAATCCCGAGTGAAACATTCCACGTTGGAGGACGTTCATATGCGTCTCGGTGATCATGACCGGCTTATCCCCCACCGCCGGCCGGAAGTACTCGTAATTGCAATGGTACAGGTTGTAAGAGGCGACGTCACAATATTTCCCGTAGATTTCGGCGAATTTACCCCATCTGGTGCTGTTCCGCTCCATGAGCCTGGCGCCGAGATAGAGTTTTCCTGGCGCATACTCCCGGATCATGTCACGGGAAAGTCTGAAGAATTCCTCAACGGTTTTCCAGTGGAACGCCTCCATGTCCCGCTTCGAATCATCCGTGTTTGGAACGGTCTTGCTTTCGAGAAACGTCTCGAACGAGGCGTAATTAGTTCCCCACGCCCGGTTCAGCTCTTCAACGGTCCGGTATTTTTGCCGGAGATCTTTCTGAAACTCCAGTTTCGCGGGGGTTCCCGGCTTGGCGGCGATTACCATCATCGCTACGGCGCAGTCGGTTTTCCAGCCCTGATTATCGGGGCCGTAATCGAGTTCGTTTGTAATGAAATAACCGATGCAGTACGGATCGTCCACTGTCTTTCCGATCCAGGTTTCCGTGAAACGGCGCTTCAGATCCGCACGGAAAGCCGGATCGAACGGGTCGAAGAATTTTCGACCGATCAATCCCGCCCGGCTCCAATCGACGGCGATCACCGTGTACGGCGTGCGCTTCTTCAGGATGAGTTCAGAAGACGACCAGGCGCCGATCGTGTTGATCCCCCACGCCGCCAACCGCTGATGAACGAAATCGACGGGTTGCGTCGTGCCGTATTTCAACCGCAGGTTGTCCGCATAAAAACGGATCTTTCCGCTTTTCGGAACTTCCATCCAGTGCTCCCTGCCTACCGGCATTTCAGCATACGCATCAAACCGGACGTCGTTGACGCCGGAAGAGAAAAAGAGGCAGCCTTCCGGATCGACCAGGAACCACTTTCCAAGGTACTTTGCGGTGCGGAAAACCCCGGTCGCCTCTAGACGCGGACCGGCTGCCCAGCCGCCATAACGGCTCCATCCGGCAAGACGACCGACATGTTCGAGTTCGGCCGCTTCCTGTTCCCGATTCTTCCGGAGCTGTTCGTCGGAATGGATTTTCTCCGGCCATTCCGAATGACGGAACTGACCGTAGCGATCGATGAACGGGAAGACCTGCGCAGAATCGTTGAGCGGAACGGCGGATTCAGGAAGTTCATCGGAGAGCCAGGTTCGACCCACGGCGAACCGGGTCGATGACTTGCCGTCACGGTCAAGGAATGGGGCGACCGAATAGACGATTACGGAAGAGACCTGTTTCGCATCACAACTCAACCGCTGCGGCATTCCGGGCGGCAGGCCGCGCAGCCACCCCGTCCCTTCGCTGCTCAATCTGATACCGCACGCCGGGTCAATCTTCCGTAGTGGAACTTTCAACACGCGAGTCTCGCCGGGATCAAGGGAGAATGACGTTGTGACGCGGCTGGCGGGTTTCGTCCGGTCCGGTCCGCTGTTCACGCCGACGGTAATATCGACAGTCCGTTCCGTCTGCAGATTGGTGACTTCGACGCAAAACACGGTTCCGGCGCTGAAATCGAAAAACGCGCCATCCGGTTCCGGGGTCAAGGCCAATCCACTGTACTGTCCGATTCGGTGAACGAGTACGGCGACAGCCTTCCCTTGTTCCCATTGCATCGTGATCTTCTTCATGTTCAGTTGGTTTGTGTCAACCGGAATGTGATTTCCGGTCAGGTACATCGGCCATAGACGACCGGTAACCGGAAGTTCAAGCGCCGTACTCCAGAGCGAAAGCAAAACAGCGGTGCAAGTGAGAAATATTTTCATTGTCGGACTTTTTTTCCCGGTTCCGTTAGTCAATTTTTACAGTTCCGCCGGCGGCATTGCGTGTGAACTTAACCATCATCGAGCTCTCCCGCAGTTTCATGGCGGTGAGCGTGCCGATATGGCCATCCGCAAAGAGAACATTTGCACGATTACCGTGACGGGTATGCAGGACGCCGCCGGTATTGGCATGGTTGGCACGGAACTCGTAATTGCTCGGGAGCGCAGTCGCGCTCCACGTGGTTGCGTCTCCGTAAATGATCGCAGCGGAAGGCTGTTTGAGCCGGTCGAATCGATACCATGTGCCATTGCCGTTCGAAAAGCAAAGTTTCCTTCCGATCGACGAAGCTTTTCCACCTATGTTGTTTTGATAGTCTGCATCCGCCGTGCCGGTCAAATTGACCAAGCCGTTCGCGCTCCAGGGGTTCGCGTACTTCCCCGTCGTCTCAGGACAAATCGCCGTCTTTGCCGGAATATATTTTGCGCTCACTTTGACGGTTTCGGCATTGCCGGGGTCATCGAGAATGAAGCAGCCCCACGGCATCCACCAGGTTATCGGGGGATTGACATAACCCCCGAATATGAGATAGTTTTTATTGTCATCCATGTAGGACATGAATCCTTTGCCGATTTGATGCATATTGTTGAGGCAGGTCGTCGCCCTGGCGCGCCCCCGCGCCTGGTTCAATGCCGGAAGCAGCATTGAGGCCAGAATTGAAATAACAGCGATAACAAGCAGCAGTTCAATAAGGGTGAACACTCTCTTTGGTTCTTTCACGGGTGCCTCCTTTGTTGGGGTTGTATATCATAACTATACTTGACATTTGAGAAATAAAGAATATATTCATTCCTGTTTCATCTATATATTTTCCGATCTTCTGGGGTGAATGAAAAATATACTTTGTGCAATGTGGATGCCGGATCCGAACATCTTGAACGAAATTTACGCGTTTGGACAGAAACACGGATGGCAGATTGAGTTGTGCGGAAGGCGCCCCCCGCCGGGTTGGGTCGGCGACGGAATCTTGACGGATTACCTGCAGCCTGACGAATTGAGGCAGATTCGGAACTTCAACCGCACTCCGGTGGTCTGCCGTGAACTGCATTCCGAAAGGAATGTGCGTACGGTCAGTTGCAACACCCGAATTCTTGCCGAGATGATTGCGGATTATTTCCAGAATAAGGGCTTTGTCCACTATGCGGCGATCGATGCGCGCGAATGGCCGGGCGACTACAACGGCTTCTGGCAGGATCCGGTCAAGGCCCTCGCTGTCGTCCTTGGAGAGCGGGGGCTGAAACTTGAACGGGGATACTGGAATCCCGGACAACGCTCGGACGAAGTTACGAACTACTCCGTAATCTTGCGAACGTTGCGGAGATTTTTCAGGGAATTGCCGAAACCCGCCGCCCTGATGATTCCGAATAGCCTTTATCTGACGGCCGCCTATCGGGCGCTTGCTGCGGAATCCATCAAAGTCCCGGAAGAGATCGCGGTAATCTGCACGAGCGATAACGCGCTCCTGACGGACAATGCAATGATCCCGACGACACGAATCAGCGGAGAAATGCGCGAAATCGGACGCAAGATGGCTGAACTTCTTGATCATATGCTGCGGGGGGAAGATGTACCGGCAGAACCGGTATGCGTTACACCGGCAACGATCATATCGCGGCGCAGCACCGACGTGCTGGCGGTTCAGGACGTGAGACTTGCGACTGCAATCAACTTCCTGTTGACCAATTACATGAATTTCATCAGCGTCGAGGATGCCGCCTGCGCCGCCGGAATTTCATCCGCCACCTTAACCCGAAAATTCCAACGGCATCTCGGCAAAACATCACTCCGCTTCCTGTTTGAGTTGCGGATCAACCGCATTTGCGAACTGCTTGATGACACAGATCTGTCGTTACCGGAGATTGCTGAACAGACCGGGTACGGTTCAAACATGGCGTTGTCGCTTGCCTTTAAACGTGAAACCGGCGTGACGCCCGGCACCTATCGTTCATCGCGTCGCCGCATGCAGCAAACATAAATCTCAACCTCGGTCAAAGGCCGTTTCTCTGTCGGGAAACGGCCTTTGACGACTTGTCGCTGGCGAACTTTGCTCTTCGGGATCCACCGCCCCAATACCTCGGTCAGTTTCGTGGTTGTGGCGCGAGAAGGCACAATTTTATTATTTAGGGATAAGCTCTTAGGCGGCAAAAGCGCCCGGTAAAACGCAAAAGCGGACAAAATAGTTTTGCAATCGGCTTAATGCTTTTCCTGAATCCGAAATTTTTTCACGGATTCAGGCTTTTGAAATTACCTCAATGACCGTGTTCGCCGCCTTCGAAGTAGTTCGGGCCGCCCCAGTCTTTGACGAAGTGGCGGTTTTCGCCGGTGCTTTCGTCGCCGACCGTTTCCGCAAAGGTCAAAGACTCCACATGGCCGTCGGCGAAGAGGTAATTGGAACGGTTTCCGTGCCGTTTCCGGGCGATGTTGTCCTGCCAGTCGTGCGGTTCGGCGAGGCCGTCGTAACACTGATGCGGGACGGCGTCGTCTTTGTTGTCGCCGCCGCGTTCCGAAAGCACGATGTAGAAACTGGCGCTTTTCAGCGTGGAGATCTTCCGCCCGAAGGTGAACATGGTGTTCATGATATAGCTCTGGATGCCGACTTCGGCGTCGAACCCGTGATCCGAGGGGCATTTGAGGTAAGTGAGGTTGTAGCCGACCGCGCCGAGCGGTTCGAACCACTCCACTTCGGGCGTGAGTTCGTGAAAATGGTCGAACGTGCCCCGGTGAACCACCGGCCAGGTTCCGTTGTACGAGTCGGCGTAGAGCGCCAGGGCGAGTCCGGTCTGGCGGAGGTTGCTGCCGCAGCTGCTAGCTTTACCCTTTTCGCGGGCGTTGTTGAGGGCGGGCAGCAGCATTCCGGCGAGGATGGCGATAATCGCGATCACCACCAGGAGTTCGATCAAAGTAAAAGATTGTTTCATTTGTTTTTTCCTGAATTAATACAACACGGTAGTTTCCGGCGTCGCGGAAGCGAACCGGAAAAAGAGAACGGCTGTATCAGGAAAGAGGCGGCGCACGCGCTCCGTGAGGGACGATGGCGCGGAAATCCGGCTGTGCCGGGAGAGGAATTACAAAAGAAAGCTTTGGCAGCTCTGCCGGCAACGAAAGCGTTTCCGGCAGCTCCGCCGCCTGGAAAATGCCGTGGCAGACCGGGCAGTCGGAGTGAATCGAAATCGCCGTTTCATCCTGGACGCGCGGCTCGCCGTGGCCGTGGAACAGCGGATGCAGCAACCCGCTCAGCGCAAACGTCAGCGCGGCGATGAAAAGCGGTATGTTGCGAAAAAGTTTCATAGGTCTAACAATATAATGCGTTTCGGAATAAAAATCAACGAAAAAACGCTTCCGAATGGAAAAATCTTCCGAGCGGATGTATCTTTTCTAAAAATCGTTTCACCGACAACAGAATTCAGATATGGACAAAGCACGTTTTATCGCCCTTTATCTGCCGCAGTACCACCCGACGCCGGAGAATGACGCGTGGTACGGCAAAGGCTTCACCGAGTGGACCAACGTCGGGAAAGCCGCGAAACTGTATCCCGGCCATTACCGGTATGTTCCGGGCGAACTCGGCTACTACGATCTCCGGCTGCCCGAAGTACGCGAAGCGCAGGCGCAACTGGCGCGGGAACACGGAATCGAGGGCTTCTGTTATTATCATTACTGGTTCGGCAACGGCGTCCGGCAGCTGCAATATCCGTTTGAAGAGGTGCTGAAATCGGGCCGCCCCGACTTCCCCTTCTGCCTGGCCTGGGCAAACGAATCGTGGCACAAGAAATTCTGGAACAGCGACGGAACCAACCGGCAGGAGCTGCTGGTCGAACAGCTCTATCCGGGCGAAGAGGATTTCATCGCCCATTTCCACTATTGCCTGGCCGCCTTCCGCGATCCACGCTACATCACCGTGGACGGCAAACCCCTCTTCATGATTTACCGCCCCCGGAAATTTCCCGAAGTAAACCATTTTATCGAACTCTGGCGGCGCCTCGCCGTCGAAAACGGCCTGGCGGGAATTCATTTCGTCGCCCAATCCACCAACATCGCAAAAGAGCGCAGACTATTCGGGGAACTCGGGTTCGATGCCGTGAACTCTCTTCGGATGCGCGAATACCGGAACCATTGGAACATCATCAAGCGGTTCTTCGTCAAAGCGCTCTGGACGTTGCTGCCGATTCCGAAAATCCTCTCCTACCCGGATATCTCCCGCTATTTCATCGGGCCCGAGGATGAAGAGGAAAATGTCTATCCCTCCGTCATCCCCAACTGGGATCACACGCCGCGCAGCGGCCGCGGCGGCTCCGTCTGGATCAAGGCTCTCCCGAACTATTTCGGCAAACATGTCGCGCGCGCCCTGAAAGCCGTCGCCCGAAAATCCCCCCAGCACAGAATCATATTCATCAAATCCTGGAATGAATGGGGCGAAGGCAACTACATGGAACCCGACCTCCGTTTCGGCCGCGGCTATCTCGAAGAGCTCCGCCGCGCCCAGACAAGCAAGGAATAATTCGATTTGCAATTTACTCCATCGATGGTATATTTACTCCATCGATGGAGTAAATATGAATGGGGCCGGCATCATGAAAAAGCAGTTGCCGTGTGACGAACTCAAGAAGAAGCTGGATGCCCTGCGGCCGTTTCCGGAAGAAACGTTGAAATCGCTTCGGGAATATTACCGGGTCGGGCTGACTTATACCAGCAACGCGCTGGAGGGAAATTCCCTGACGGAATCCGAAACCAAAGTCGTGATTGAGGACGGGCTGACCGTAAACGGCAAACCGCTTCATGATGTCTATGAAGCCATCGGACACGCGGAAGCCTATGATTATCTCCAAACCATAGCGACCGATAAGAAATTGGATGTGGCCGATATCCTGAAGCTTCACGAACTGTTTTATAAGCGCATCGATCACGGGAAAGCCGGGAAATTCCGCACTGTTCAGGTGTTCATCAGCGGCAGCCGCCACCCGCTGCCGACGCCGTCGCAAATTCCGTCCCTGATGGATGAATTCCTGAGGTGGTATCAGCGCAATGAGGAGATACTGCATCCGGTCGAACTGGCGGCATTGGTTCACCAGAAGTTCGTATTCATCCATCCGTTCATTGACGGGAACGGACGGGTCGGGCGCTTGCTGATGAATCTGGTATTGCTTCGCTTCGGCTATCCGATCACGATCATTCCTCCCTTGTTGCGTTTTGAGTATATCGCAGCTTTGGAGAAGGCCCATGTCGACACAAAAGATTTTGTACAGTTCATCATTGCCCGTGAGGTCGAAACGCTTCGGGAATTGCTGCGTCTTCTCGGTTGCGCGCCCTCCAAAACGGCGGAAGACAACTTGAGCAAAGGAGCCGGTCTGATATTGCGCCTTCTGTTTGCCCGCCCCGGTTCCCGGGTTCCCCATCTGGCGGACGAAACCGGAAAGAGCCGCCCCGCAATCGAACGTTACCTCCGGGAATTGCGCGATGCGGGGAAAATAGAATTTCGCGGTGCGCCAAGAAACGGCGGATATTTCATAAAGTGAACTCCCGATAGCTTTTCAGGAGTCGGGGAGGTTGCGCAGGAGCATTTCGGCTGGGGTCAGGTACTTTTTTTCCTGGTTGCACTTGCGGCAGCAGACCACCATGTTGCCGCGGGTGCTGCGGCCGCCGCGCGCCACGGGGACGATGTGGTCGAGCGTCAATTCTTCTTCCGGGAATTTCTGTTTGCAATAGTGGCAGATTCCAAGCTTGAAGAGGTTCCGGAAATAAGCGCTCTGGCGGAGGAGTCGCGCCTTTGCGCGTTCCCGCTTGATGTGCCGCTCGTCGCGTTCGATTTCGATCCAGTCGTCCATTATCCGGCGTCGAGCACGTCCCGGATCGCTTTGGCGACGGTGGGGAGGCGGTGGGGTTTGGGCAGGAACCCGCACGCTCCCTGCTTCAGCAGGTCGTGAACCTCCGCCTCCGACACGAACCCGCTCGACAGCAGGATTCTGGCGTTGGGATTGATGGCGCGGATCCGGTGAAACGTCTGGTGCCCGCCT
>JAVBSA010000641.1:0-10559 GCA_031556915.1 Victivallis sp. | reverse complement strand
ATCGGGCGCCTTTACCGCTTTCAACCGCTGCATCGTATTCTGTACCGCGAGAACAGCGTTACTCTCACGATAAAAAGCATCCCCCGTCTGTCTCATGCGGCCGAGGACATTGCCGAAAACCGCGATCAGCACGCCGGTCAGCGCAATCGCGCAAACCAGTTCCAACATGGTAAACGATTTTGTTTTCATCGCTCCCCCCCTTTTTCAACTTACGATATGTGATATGATCTGTTTTTGTGCGAGGTCATGGGCGATTCCGTCGAGGTCGCCGCCCAAAGTCTGCGCTACCCGGGCGCGGATCGCGGCGGGGTCGGGAGCAGTCGCCAGGAAGTCGCGCCACGCGTCGTCCATCTTGAGCGTTGCCGCCACCGGAACGCGCCCCTCCCCCCCGGCGGTACGCGCAAGAAGCTGGGCGACCACGCCGGAAAGCGCCGCCGCCACCAGGAACGGTTCGAATCCCTGATGCAGCAGCCGCGAGAAGACCGCGGGAATATCCCCCGCGTGATAGGTCGTGATGATCCGGTGGCCGGTCAGCGCCGCGTCGAGCGCCACCTTGACGATTTCGCGGTCGCGCATTTCGCCGATGACCAGGGTTTTGACGTCGTGACGCAGGGCCGCGCGGAAAGCGGTGCTGTAATTCCACTCGTTGTCGCCGCGCGGCAAACTGATCTGCGAAATGCCCGGAATCTCGCACTCTACCGGATCCTCGATGGTGATGATCGAAGAGGGGTCCTGCTCCCAGGCCAGAAGCTCGCGCAGCATGGCGTAAATCGTGGTGGTTTTGCCGCAGCCGGTGGGGCCAGTGAGGATGATGAGCCCCGAGGGACGCCGCAGAATTTCACGCAAAGAGTCCGCCACGCCGGGCTGGAACCCGAGTTCGTCGAGCGACTGATGCCCCAGATTCCGGTCGAAGAGGCGGATGGTCAGCCGTTCCCCGGTGAGCGTCGGCATCGAGGCCACCCGGAATTCGACGTTCCCGAGCTCCGCCAGCTGGCGGATCGCGCCGTCCTGGGCGATCTGCGTGCGGTAACTCAACATGCCCGCCATCACTTTAAAGCGGGCGGCGCACTGCACGCCAAACTCGGCCGGCACGCGCGCAAGATCGCGCTGGAGCCCGTTGACGCGGCAGCGGAACTCCGTCTCGGCGGAGCCGGGCAGGAGATAGATGTCGCTCGCGCCGAGCCTGACGGCCTGCCGCAGCAGGTCGTCGCAGTATTTCGGCACTTCATAATCCGGCTGTTGCTTTTTGCTCATGATTTCAGAATGATTTTGGTCATGAAATAGAAGAAGATAAATCCGATCGATCCGACGATAAAGGCGTTGACGAACGTGACTGCAACCTTGAGGCAGATGTTGAAGCGGAAGTTGCTCCCCTGATTTTCCTCGAGCAGAATCCGCCGGAGCTGCAGGAAACTCTCAGGCAGTTTGCCCCTGACCGCGCCGCCGTGCAGCAGCCAGTCCGACATGGGAGTCCCGAGACGGATGTGCTTTTTCCAGGAGGGGAAGAACGGTTCGCCCGCCTCGACCGCGGCGGCGAAGCGTTCGAGCCGTCGCCGCATCCAGAATCTCGGCTCCGACGCGGCCGCCGCCCGCGCCGCTTCGCCGATATCCATGCCGCCGGCCAGGAGGCAGTAGAACATGCCGCTTAAATCATAGAGGACCCGGCGTTTCATCATCGTGCCGAAGAATGGAAGCCCCAGGTAGAGCCATTCGAGGCAGTAGGCGTTCATCGAACAGACGAACAGCACCAGCGATGCGATCACCAGGAGCGGCAGGAAACAAAGATATTGCAAATACCCGGAATGGGTGCTGAAAGGTGTTTCGGCGGAACCGAGCAGTTCCATGAACACCTTGTCCAGATTCGGAACAACGAAGGCCATCATGCCGGTCAGCAGCATAAAAATCGCCAGCCAGAGAATGACGTTGGCGGAGAGCACGGCCACCGTGTTCCCCGCGAACAACCGCTGCCAGCGCAGATTGCGCGCCAGAACCGGCAGCACGACGGGTAAAGTGCCGTTTTTCTCGGCGCAGGCGGCGGCGCTGCAGAGGTAATAAGGGGTGCCGCGCCGCCTCAAAACCTCGCTGACCGGAACGCCCGAGCGCAACTGCTGAATCGAGCGGTTCCAACCGCTCCGGAGCAACAGGCGCGACCAGGGGTTGTGTTCGGTCGCCCGCTTCAGCGCTTCCAACACCTGTTCCGGCGGAATCCCGGTCTCCGCCGCGTAGGCCAGCGCATCCAGGATATTGCGGTCGGAGATCAACAGCTCGAAACGGCTGCCGGACTTGAAATTATGTTGATAATCGAGTTCCATACGCTTCCACCCCCTCGTATCACAAATATGTCATGATCTGGAGAAACGGCCGGAACATGGAAAGGAACACCAGCAGAATCACCAGCGAGATGACCAGCGTGGCGACGACCTCGCCGATCACGCCGATCCGGCGGAGCGCCGCCGAGGCGCGTTCGAGGAACATCCCCGACAGCTTCTCCAACTCCTCCGGGATACGCGATTCCGGCACGTGCCGGAACGTCAGTTGGATGACCGGCGAAATCGCCGCCCCGGCCTCCAGTGCATCGGCGACGGGGACGCCGGAATTCACCTTTTCGCCGATCTCCGCCAGATCCTTCTTCAAACGCCGGTCGTCGGTGCACAGCGTGAGAAAGGGGAACGCCTTCTTATCGGGCAAGGCCTGCTTCAGCAGCATGCTCCAGAAGATGCACAGCCGGGCGTTGGTGAGCTCGTCGAAAATGGCAGCGACGCCCGGAATGAAGCGGACGATGCCGAGCAGCAGCCGGTTCGCCGCCCCGCTGCCGCTCAACAGCCAGCAGCAGCCCCCCAGCGCCAGAAGGTACGCCGCCGCAATCACAGCGAGGTTCGCAGCAATGAAATCGGCGAACACAATAATATAGGGCGTACTGCGCGTATAGTCGAGCAGTTCGCCGAACACATTCCCCAACGGGTGAATCGTCGTCACACAGAGCATGATGAACAGAGCCGCCAGCACGAAAACGACGATCACCGGGTAAAACAGGATATCGCGGCATAGCGACGCCACCTGATAATCGGCCCGCGCCGAGACGCCGAGTTCATGAAGCGCATCCGCCAGAGTGCCGGAACGCTCCCCCGCCTCGACCACCTCCACATACCGGGCCGGAAAACTGCCCGGATGCCGCCGCATGGCCGAACAGAGCGTCTCGCCGGATTCGACCGAATCGGCCAGCTGGTTGATCTCCCGTCGGAACGCGCTCGAGCGGAATCCCGCCGCCAGGCTCCGGATGCTGCCGGGCAAGGGCAGATCGGATTTCAGCAGCAAGGACAACTGGTGATAAAAGTCGATGGTGCAATTCGTTTGTTTCGTGCTCATTCCCGTCCCTTCCTATATGCTCAGAATAACCTTCGTCATAAAATAGAATAGCGTATACCCGACCGTCCCGACGATCACGGCGTTCACCAGGGTGGCCAGAACGATCAGCCAGACCTCCAGACGACCGAAGCGCCGCAGATTCTCGTCGCAGAGAATCTCCTGAAGCAGCCGGAAACTCTCCGCCGGATTGCCGCTCACCGCGCCGCCGTGCAGAAACCAGTCGCACATGGGATTCCCGAGCCGGATCTGTCTGCGCCAGGCGGAATACCATTCTTCGCCGGATTCCACCGCAACGGCGAAGCGGGTGAGCCGTTTCCGCACCCACCTCCTCGGCTCCGAAGCGGCGGCGGCGCGCGCGGCCGGCCCCATATCCATGCCGCCGGCCAGCAGGCTGTAGAACATGCCGCTCAAATCGTAAAGAACCCGCTGTTGCACCAGTTCCCCAAGAAACGGCAGCCGCAGATAAATCCACTCGAACCAATAACTGTTCAACGACCCCGTAAAAAGACAAAGCAGCAACACCAGCACAAGCGGCAGCAAACTGAAATCCCGCAGATAACCGTAGTAAGAAGCGCCGACATATTCCGGGTCGAGCAACTCCGTCAACAACTTGCCGTACGGCGGAAAAATGAAGATCGCCATGCCCGCCAACACAATCCCGATCAGAATCCAGATAAAAATGTTACTGTAAAGCACGTTATCAACGTACTTCACGTAAAAACGCCGCATTTGCACATTGCGGGCCAATACCGGCAGCACGGCGGGCAAGGCGCCGTTCTTCTCGGCGCAGGCGGCGGCGTTGCAAAGATAATACGGCGCTTTCCCCTGTTTCAACACATCGCTGACCGGAGCGCCGGAACGCAGCATCCGGATCGAACGGTCCAACGCCGCTGCTTCTCCGACCCGTCTCTGAATCTCGCTCTCCTCCCGTAGTGCCTCCAATACCAGATCCGGTGGAATCCCGTTTTTCGCCGCATACGCCAAACCGTCCAGAAGGGTGCGTCCTGAATCCGGCGATGCCAAATTTCTGTTCATAACGGCCCCTCCGAAGGGAAAAACACCTTTAACGGCTCAAACAAAAAGAAAACCGCCAGCAGAATCATAAGAGCAAGAAACAATGTAAGCATTACCTCCCACCATTCCGCGTTTCTACGCTGCAGGACAGAGGCGCGTTCGAGGAACATCTGCGAAAGCTGTTCCAGCTCATCCGGAATCCGCTCCTCCGGCACATGGCGGAAGGTCAGCCGGATCACCGCCGGAACCGACTTCGCCGATTCCAAAGCGTCGGCGACCGGAACACCGGCGGCGACTTCGCGCCCGGCCGTTTCGAGCTCCCTCTTCAAGCGCCGGTCACCGGTACAGAGCGCCAGAGTCGGAAACAACTCTTTCTCGGGCTGGTTCCGCCTCAGCATCATACTCCAGAAAATGCACAGCCTTGCCCCGTTCATCTCCCGGAAAACAGCGCTGAGCCCCGGAATGACCCGGATGACTCCCAGCAGCAGCCGGTTTGCCGCACCCCCTCCGCTCAACAGCCAGACGCAGCTCCCCAGCAGAAGCAGATACCCCGCGATGACCGCGCCCAGGTTCTGACAGACGAAATTGCTCACGATAAATACGGCAGGCATACGACTGTATTCATAGATGAAATCCTCGTAAATCCCCATCAGCGGATAGAAAGTCGTCACGCAAAGCAGAATCACCAGCCCCAGCAGGAAGAATAAAACGATCATCGGATAAAACAGATTATCGCGGCAAAGCGAAGCGATCTGATAATCGGCCCGGGCGGCGGTGCTGAGCTCATGAAGCACCGCTGCGAGCGTCCCGGAGCGCTCCCCGCCTTCGATCACGTCCACATGGTGACCTGGGAAATCGCCGGGATAACGCCGCATGGCGGAACTCAGCAAAGCACCCGATTCGACCGAATCGGCCAGCTGTTCGACGTTCCGCCGGAACGAGCGCGAATGAATTCCCGGCGCCAAACTCCGGAGACTGCCGGGCAAAGGCAGCCCCGCTTTCAGGAGCAGAGAGAGCTGACGGTAAAAATCGATCCGGCAATTCGTTCGTTTCGTGCTCATGACCCGGTTCCTTTCAGCGGAGAAATTCGATCACGCTTTCGGCCCACAGCTCTCCGATCCGCCGGTAGTCGGCGATCAGGAGCTCTTTGCCGTACGCTCCAAAATAACTGGCTTCGAAACTGACCGCGAAACGCCTCATTTCACGGTCGGCATACTGACGGAGGTTGTGATGCTGCCCCCAGGCGGCGGCCGTCTGATAGGGGGCGCGCTTCACAAAGGGGACATCGGCGTAAGCGGGCAGCTTCGCCTCCAGCTTCGGCATAAATGCGGTAAATTCCGTGTCCGTTACGTCGTTGAGGAAGCAATAGACGTTCTCTTCATCCGGCCCGGGGCTGTGAAAATCGAAAACCGCCGACCTTCGCCGCTCCGTCCGGAGCTGCCAGCGCTTGAAATCCACCATCAGCACGAAGGTCTCGTGACGCATCGCATGGTTCGGCCCCCACGCCCGGTTGAGGTCGTGCGGGAACGCGTTCTTGCCGTAGTCCCCCATCGTCACGCCGTCGATGTCGGCAAACGGGGTGCACCAGATGTGAAAGGAGCGTTCGCACTCGGCGAATTTGCGGAGCGCCCCATCCAGGACCCAGCTGCCGGTCACTTCGCCGGCGTGCTGCCGCCCCACCAGGTAGACGCCGGGCTTCAACTCGTCGACCGAACCGTAATCGTTGGCGAGGCGCATCATCGCGCGCCCCCCGGAGCTGACTCCGACCTGGTCGTAATGAAAGAAATCGCCGCAATCAGCGAGAAGCGCATCCAGTTCCGGCTGCCCGTAGGGGTAGCAGAAAGCAACATCGAGGGTATGGTCCGGCGTCGGAACGCGCCAGAATTTGGAACGCCGCCCGTCCTGTGTCCGGATGGTTCCCCCGGCGCCCATCCGCTCCCACGGCCCGTCGTTGCGGCGCATCACCGGGCTGAACCGGGCGCCGCCGGGGAACAGGATGGTTTCGACGCAGGTCATTTCAAGCACAGTCTCGGGCACCAGCAAATCGCGCCCGTCGTTGGTGAGGCGGAAACAGAACCAGAGCCGTTCCAGCCCCCCGTGCGGATGCGGCGTAAAACGCACATGATTCACCCCGTCCGCCACGGAAATTTCCGGCGTCGCGCAATTCCCCTGCGGGATATCCGTACTGAGAATCAGCATGTTTCTTTCCTGTCTTTCTCCATTTCATGGAACAACATCGATCCGCCCAGGAGGAACCCGGGCAGCAGAAAAACCGCCGCAAACGGAATCATAAAATACAGATAACCCGTCATGCCGAACCCGAACACCGCCGCACGGCGCCCCTTCACCAACCGGCGCAACTCCCGCACCCCCATCCCGCGGGCGAAGGCGCTGCTGAACAGGCAACTGAACCCGAGCCGGTAACCGACGAACACCATCGCCGGCAACACCCCCGCCACCGGAATAAACAAAGCCGGCGCCAGGCAAAGCAAACTCAGCAGTAACGTCGCCAAGGCAAAGACCAATGCCTGGACCATCAAAACTCCATTGCGTTTCCAGCCGATGGCCGGAGCTTCAAAGCCATAGCGTTCCTTCTCGAACCGGGCGATCAGCCGGTCGAAAAAAACCGATCCCAGCGCCTCGTAAAACGTTCCCAGGAACACCACGCCCGCAACCAGCGCCGCCAGAATCAGCGTCGCGTAAATGAGCGCCCGGAACAGATGGATCGCCCATCCGCCCCACGCCCCCCACGCCGCCGGGTCCGGCAGCAGCGCCGCCAGGTGCGGAGCCGCCTGAAAAACCAGGAGCGCCATCACCGCGCCGTACAGAAGAAGGATAATCCCCATCGGCAGCAGCGCATACATCCAGAAACGGGGCGTTCCGTAAAAAACCTTCACCCCCGCGTGAAGCGACCGGATTCCGACCCGGAACTCTTTCGCGGCGGCGGCCATCGCCTACTTCGCCTTGCCCGGAACCGGCAGGTCGGCGGCCATGCCTTCGAGCATCGCGACGATCTCTTTGTCGATCACGCGGCTGGCAACGTAATTGTTCCCGTCGACGCTGCTCTTCAAGCCGGCCAGAAAGGTATTCGCCGCCCGGTTGTTCTGCTGCAGCATGCCGAGCGTCATATCCAGCATCATCTTGGCCATCTGGGCCGATTCCGGATTCTGGAATCCGGCGAAAACCGAGAACGTGGCCTCCGGCACCGTCCCTTCGATGGAAGCGGTCAACACCTTGAGCGCCGCCAGAAACGGCATGGTCTGCGACGCCTGGCGCAACGCCTCTTCGGCCGGAACGCAATGCAGCGACAGAATCGCCTCCTTCTGCGCGGCGAGCAACAACTGCTTATTCACCTTGCCCGGCAGGAACGGCAAGGTAAAATCACTCCCCTCGCGAACGAACTGAAGCTGCCGGGGGGAGGTTTGCACTACGGTCATCTTCGTGCCGTCCGGCGCGGCTCCGGTGAACCCGGGGCAGCCGCCGACCGTGACCGGTGTCCCCCCGTCCGCAAAAAGCCCCTTGCGCATCTGTTCCATCATCGCCCCGGCGCCCTCGGGCATGTCGATGGCCAGGACGCCGTCCTTCGTCTCCAGATTGGCGTAGATGACGAGCCTCCCCTGCGGAATGCTTTCATCCGTCAGGAGGCCGTAAAGCGATTTCTCCCCCTGCTCGCCGAATTTCTTCTTGATCTCCTGAAACTGCGGGTGCTTCATCAAGAGGCCGATATCGGCCGTCATAATAAAATCCACCGGGGCCGCACCGAGAACAATGGCGCCCAGAAGCAAAACTCCAATCAACAGATGTTTCATGACACTCCTCCATATTACCGTTTATCTTTAGCATAGCCTTCTATTTGTTATTTGCAACCTTTCAGCAAAGAAAAAGCGGCGAAGTATCGCTACTTCGCCGCTTTTTTTCTGTTGCCGGATCCGTCAGCCTTTGACGCCTCCGAGCATGATGCCCTTCACCAGCTGCTTCTGCATGATGACGAAGATGAGAATCATCGGCACCACGCTCATGGCCACAGCGGCCATCAGCAAGTTGGTCTGCTGCCCCTGCGAGGTGCTGAACGAAAGCATACCGATGGGCAGCGTGTATTTGTCCGGCGTCTTCATCAGGACCAGCGGCCAGAACATGCTGTTGTAGCTGCCGATGAAGGTGAAGATGGTGAGCGTCACCAGAGCGGGGCGCGCGAGCGGGAGCACCACGTCCCAGTAGAGCTGCCACTTGGTGGCGCCGTCGATTTCCGCCGCTTCGTCGAGCGATTTCGGAATGTTCATCATGAACTGGCGCATCAGGAAGGTGCCGAACGCCGAGAAGGCGGAGGGCAGGATCAACCCGGTGTAGGTGTCCACCAGATGCAGCCGGATCATGTTCTGATAGTTCGGGATCATCATGACCAATCCCGGCAGCATCATCGTCGCCAGGTAGAGGAAGAAGACTTTGTCGCGCCCCTTCCACTGAAGGCGGGAGAAACTGAACGCCGCGAGGCTGCTGGTGAACACCTGGAGGAAGGTGATCCAGCTGGAGACGAAGATCGTATTCCAGTACCAGCGGCCGAAGAAGATTCCCTTCATCGTGAAGACGTCGGCGTAGTTGTGCCACTGGAGCACCTCCGGCAGCCAGGAGTCCGCGCCGATTTCGTCGAGGACCTTCAAGCTCGCCAGGATCATCCAGGTGAACGGAAGCACCAACATCAGGGCGACCAGCGTCAAAGTGAAATTCAAAATCAACAGTTTGACGAAGTTCTGAGCAAATTTACCTTTATCCTGCATGATATCTTCCTTACTCGTTGGTGTAGCGATTGCCGAATTTCCAGTTGAACATCGTCACCAGGAAGACCATCAGGAACAACAGCCAGGAGACCGCCGACGCATAACCGAGACGGCCGGTGCCGAAGCCCTGGTTGTAGATGTAGTAGGCCAGCGTGGTGGTCGACCCCGCGGGTCCTCCCTGGGTCATGGTACGCGCCATTTCGAAACCGCCCTGGAGACCGCCGATGATCGCCATGACCATGATGAAGAAGGTCACGTTGGCCAGCTGCGGCCAGGTGATGTTCCAGAAACGCTGCCAGGGGCTGGCGCCGTCGATGTCGGCCGCCTCGTAAAGCTCCTGCGGCACGCCGGAGAGCCCGGCGAGGTAGAGCAGCATGTTGTTGGAACCGATCGCACCCCAGAAACCCATCAGGAGCAGCGAGGGTTTGGCCCAGTAGTAATCCGCCAGCCACTTGGGTGGCTCGAGGCCCATTTCGGAGGAAGCCATCGCCGGCAGCGCAAGGAAAACGCAGCAGAGCCCGATCAACCCCAGATTGAGCACCATCATGGAACCGTCCACAATGGCCGAGTCGCCGATGCCGCGGTCGCCGATGCATTTGTACTTGCGCTTGGCAATGAAGAAGCTGTAGAGGAAACGCACCCAGCCGACCGCGAGGAAAACGCCCGCCACAACCAGAACCCAGACGGCGTCGGAGCTCAGGAAAGAGGCTTGTTCGCCGACTTCGGGCCGCACGGACGCCGACCAGAAAGGCTCGATCCAGACCCAGGAGAAGCAGAGCGGGAACGACAGAAGAATCATGGCCAGCCAGATGCTGATATTGCCGGATTCCCCATCGCGCCAGAGCTTCAGTTTGCGGCGGATCATGTGGAGGAAGATGATTCCGGCAATGACCAGCAGCGTCACGGCAATCGCCGGGCAGGCCGGGGTGATCATGACCGCCACCGGCGTCAAAGCGTCAAGCAGCGGCCGGAGCGCGTTGTTGATCGGGCCCGAAAGCGGATTGTAGAGCGTCTTCCACAGAATGAAAGTCGCCACGCCGGAGGTGAAGTAGGGGAAATAGAAGAGCGTCCGGTAGATGGTCTTGCCGCCCGCCGACCCGATGATGAAGATTCCGCCGAGCAGCGAGACGATCAGGATCGTCATCGCGGTCGCGCCGAGCCCGCAGCAGACCAGGATCGCGCACGCCGCGGTCATCACCGCGGTCAGGATCAGCATGAAGCCCATCTTCTTCTTGTTGTCCATGCCGGAGAATTCCATGTTCAGCAGCAGCGCCGCAATCAAGCTGCCCGCCACGCCGAACGGAATCCCGATCATCAGGAAGAAGGTGTTCCCGAAATACTGCGGAAAGTCCGGAGCGGTGAACAATTTAGTGAAGTTGTCGAACCCGACGAAGCTCACCGGTT
>JAVBSA010000052.1:0-6071 GCA_031556915.1 Victivallis sp. | reverse complement strand
GGGCGGGGGTGGAGATGACGCGTTATCTGCTGGGCTGCGGCCGGAAACGGATTGCGTTCCTGGGCATGACGATGCCGGAGGAACCCCGGTTCCGGGGGTATCGCGACGCGCTGGCCGAGGCGGGCTTGGAGCCGTTGACGGTTCCGGCTGTGAGCAGAACGGATTCGATGGACCGCGGTTTTTCGATGATGAAACAGCTGTGCGAATCGCACGGCAATGTGGATGCGGTATTTGCGCACAATGATGCTGTGGCGATCGGCGCTTTGCGGGCTGCGGCGGAGCTGGGGATTCCGGTTCCGGAAAAAATCGCGCTTGCCGGGTTCGACAGCATCGATGCGGGACGTTACCTGACGCCGGCTTTGACCAGTGTCGAACAGCCGCGCCATGAAATCGTCACCGCGCTGGTGACGGAACTGTTTGCGTCGATGCGTGATCCGGCGCACCACAGTCTGGTTTCCATTCCCTGCCGCCTTGTCATTCGCGAGTCGGCATGATTTTTTTTACCGTTAAATTTATACGTATAACAAAGAACAGGAGGAACCATGAAACGCACACCATTTACACTGATTGAATTGCTCGTTGTAATTGCGATTATCGCGATTCTGGCAGCGATGCTGCTGCCGGCGTTGAACCAGGCGCGGGAGAAGGCGAAAACCATCAGCTGCGGCAACGTCATGACGAATTTCGGCAAGGCGGCCATGTTGTATGAAGATGATTACAATGGGTGGAAACCGGCGTTGAATTCGGGGTCGTCGAGCCCGATCGGGAAACTGCGCTGGGGTTACCAGCTGCGTCCTTACCTCGGGCTGCAACGCGATGATACCACTTACACGCCGATTGCCTTGCTTTGCCCGACCGCGCTTCCGTTTCTCACGACCACCAGCTCCAGTTATCCCGGGTGCCGCAACCTCGAGGGCTGCTATGGAGTCAATCGGATGGGGTATCCTCCCAGCGACACCACCGGCGCGACCTGGCGGGGGCGGAAGAGTTCGCAGATTCACCGGCCCTCTCAGAAAATCTGGCTCGGAGAAGGCAGCGATTGGATGATCTCTTACACGCGCTCCAAAGCGCCGAATGCATATTACATCTGGGGTGAAAAAAATGACGGAACCACCGGAACGAACAACACCGGCTGTTACCGGCATGCGGATCGCATGAACCTCATCTTCAACGACGGCCATCTCGGCAATGCGCGTTGGCAGGAGCTCTGCGATTCCGATAACGAATCTACCAGCCCGGTATTATACAAAGAAAAATGGGATGTCACCGCCAAGTGAACTCCGGAGAGAAACGATTCATGAAATTCCTGACTTTTGTTCTGACTTTTTGTGTTAGTGCAATCTGTGCGGCGGCGGAGTTGCCCGGCTACTTGCATATCCAGCCCAACGGCACTCTGGTTCTCGACGGGCGCTGGTCGATGGGTGTGCGGCGTTTCGACCCGGTGTGGCGCAGTGTTGCCCAGCGGAGCACGCAAGTGGAAGTCGGTTACCCGAAAAATTCCGGCGGATTGTTTGAGACCCGGGGGATTTTCGACGCTTTTCGCCTGACGCAAAAGACGGAAGCGATGGATGCGAAGCGTTTCCGTTGGAATCTCGGGTTGGCCGCGGTTTCGGATCCCGTCGATTGCAACTTGCTTTATGTCGCCGTCGATCTGCCGCTGGATCGGGGAGTCGAGCTTACGATCGGAGGCAAAAAGATCGAAATGACCACCGCCACGCAGAAGAAGAATGTTTTCGATGCGCGGGTGAAAGAACTGACATTCACCGATGCGGATGGTTCCGTCACGATTTCCGGCGATTTCCGCGCGGTTGCGGCGGGGGCGTTCAAGAACAATGACGGCGATTATTTTCAGTTGCGGCTGATGCCGGTCGGGATAAAATTTCCGGGCCGGATAACGGAATGGGAGCTTACTTTCGACGTCAAGGCGGAATTCACCACGAACAAAGTGAAATCCCTGCCGGTCGATTTCACCAAAGTGTTCAACCGCGCTTTGACCGATGAAGTGGCCGAAGACGGCAAGGGCGGCTGGACCGACCAGGGGCCGGAAATGGATCTCCGCGCTTTCAAGCCCGGCAATCACAACTTTTACGGACTCGCCATGAAGACCGCCGATTCCTGCCTGGTGTTCGGGCGCGGCGCGGGGAAGACGGCGAAAATTCCGCTGAAGAATGTTCCCGCCGGAATGACCAATCTCTATCTGCTGCATGCTTCGGCCTGGACCTCCCATCTGCCGGTCGGCACGTTGAAAGCGACGTTCGCCGACGGCTCCAGCCAGCTTATTCCCGTCGCCGGCAGCCGCGACTGCGGCAACTGGTACAAACCGGTCGGCGGAACCAACGCCAGAGTGGTGTGGGAGGCGGATGTTCCCGCCGCCGGAGCTGGGCTTTATCTCTCGCATTTCGCTTTGAAGGATGCTCCCGTGCAACTGGAATTTTTCGAGTCCGACGCGGGCTCCATGTGGATGGTTCTCGGCGCTTCGCTCGCCGACGGCAAGCTCCGGCTGCCCCGGAACAATGCGAAGGAATTCATCGTACAGAATGGCCCGCAATGGCTGCCGATCGCCTTTTCGGGCGACACCGCCCCCGGAACGCCGCTCGATTTCTCCGTTTACCGCGATGCTCCCGCCGGAAAATACGGGGCGATGACGGCGGATAAAAACGGCTATTTCAGCTTTGAGAAGGCTCCGGGGAAACGGATCCGTCTTTTCGGCCCCAACCTTGTCGGGAGCGCCAACTACCTGCCGCGCGAGACGGTCGACGATTTCATCGGCAAAGCGGAACGGCTCGGCTACAACACCATCCGGCTCCATCACTTCGAATACGGGCTGTTGGATCCGAAGGCCACCGATACTCTGACCTTCAACCCCGAGGCACTGGATCAGCTTCAATATCTCTTCGCCAAGCTCAAAGAGCGCGGATTCTACATCTGCATCGACCTCTATGCCAGCCGCAAACTGAAGGAGGGCGACAATATTCCCGAATGGGACAACACCGGCGACTACAGCATGAAGAACCTCGTCTGCGTCAGCCCCGCCGCTCTGGCGAACTGGAAGGAATTCGCCCGCCGCCTCCTCACGGCGAAGAATCCCTACACCGGCATGACCATGGCGGAAGACCCGGCGCTTTATTCGCTCAACCTGGTCAATGAGAATCCGCTGATCCAATCCTGGAATGCCATCCGTTCCGGCCGCAAGGCGGCGGAAATCATCCGCACACAGTTCGAGGAACACCTGAAGAACAACAAGTTCGACGGCGACGAATTCGCGGCGAAACGCAACGGCCTTTTCATTGAGTTCCTCAACGGTCTCCAGGCGAAATGCATGGATGAACAGATGCGTTTTCTCCGCGACGATATCAAGCTCAAAGCGATGATCACCGACTTCAACCACCTGAATCAGTACACGCTTGCCGGGTTGCGGTCCAAGCTTGATTTTGTGGACAACCATCAATACTGGGATCACCCGAGTTTTCCGGCTAAGCGCTGGGATTATCCGTTCGTTTTCCGCAACCAGTCTTCGATTTCCCTGGAGGCGGCCAATCCGCGACAGCTTATGGGAACGCGCGTTTTCGGCAAACCCTTCACCGTCACGGAATTCAATTTCTGCGTGCCGAACACCTGGCGGGTGGAGTGCCCCTCGGTTCTCGGCGCTTACGCAGCGCTTCAGGATTGGGACGGGTTGTACCGCTTCGCCTGGTCTCACGGCCGCGACGGCATGAAAAAAGAGGCGAAGAACCGCCTGAGCCAGTTCGACATCGTCAACAATCTCCAGGCCCAGATGGCCGAGCGGATCATCCACATGCTCTTTGTGCGCGGCGACGTCAAAGCGGCGAAGGAGGCGGTTGCGTTCGAGTTCGACCCCGCGATGATCCGCGACGTGCGCGGCAACAGCAATTCGGGCCATTATCCGGATGAATTCAGCCGCCTCGGTTTGTGGGGCCGGATCGGCAGCTTGAATCAGGAAACTGATTTCCCCGGGGTGTTGAAAGTCGATCCGCTGAAACCGGGCTGGCGGAAAGCATTGCCCGCTTCCGCCGAGAAGGCGATGAAAGAATACGCCGACACGGGCACCCTCACCTCCGCCACCGGTGAGCTGGTCATCACCCCCAAGACCAACACGCTCCGCATTGTGACCCCGAAAAGCGAAGTGTTCACCTCCGCCGGCAAGGTTGCCGGCAAGGTGCTGACGGCGGAGAAGCTCAGCTGTTACCAGACGCTTGCGCTCCATTCGCTCGATGATAAAGCGCTGGCGGAAAGCGGCCGAATCCTGCTGATTCAGCTGACCGACCTCTCCAACGACGGCCTCCGGTTCGACAATGACAAGCGTCAGGTATTGCGCGACTGGGGCAAGGTGCCGCTGATGCTCGAACGCGGCAGCGCGGTACTGAGCCTTTCGCTCCCCCGCAAGATGAAAGTCGTCGCCCTTGAACTCGATGGAACCCCCGGCAAAGAAATTCCGGCGGAATATCAAAACGGCAAACTGACCTTTCGTGCGGCGACCGACCTGCTGCCCGGCGGAACTCTTTCTTACCTTATTAGCACGGAGTAATCATGCAAATCTCTTCCCGGTACGAATGGAAAAAAATCACGCCCGACGACGATCATCATTATTTTTTCGGTTATTACGACCGCAATCCGTGGAATAACGCGATCGACCGCCACCTGGTGTTGAAAGTCGCCCAATGCGAGCGGCTGCCACTTCGCGGTGAAACGGCTGAAATCGGCTTGCTTGACGGCAAAGACGGTTATGAGCCGCTGGCTGTGACCCGCGCCTGGTGTCCGCAGCAGGGATCGATGGAGCTGTTCCTGCCCCGGCGCGAAGGCTGTTTTATCTATAACGATTACGAGGAGTCGGAGGACCGCATCGTCACCCGTATTTTTGAGCTTGGCAAAGGGATTGCCGGGCGCTTTGAAAAGCCGATTTATGCGATTTCGCCGGATGGGAAATGGGGTGTTTCGCTCGATTTCGGCCGGATTCCGCGCCGGGGCTACAGTTATGCTGACGCGGTGTTGAATCCGAACCGTTACCCTGTGGATCTCGATGCGGAAGGGCTTTGGCTGGTGAATCTTGAAAACGGCGAATCTTGTTTGATTGTGAGTTACCGGACGATGCTGGAACGGCACCCGGTTCCGTATGCGTTGGAGGGGAAGCATATCTGGTTGAATCACGCGATTTTCAATTGCGACTCCGACCGGTTGCTGTGGTTGTTCCGCAACTGTCCGGAGCCGGAGACCATGCGGGGCGGCTGGCAGACCTGGATGTACACCTGTGATTTGACGGGGGGGGATGCCGAGTGTGTTTTGCCGGAGGTTTACTGGAAGGGAAGGATTTCGCACCAGATCTGGGGGCGTACGAAGAATGAGATTTTGGTGGACGCCAACTGGGATGAGGTTGGGAATGGCGCGATTGTTTTCGATGAGGATCGGCGTCCGTTTCTTTCGCGGAAACTGTCGATGGGACACGGGCGTATGGCGCATATGGTTTTTTCGCCGGACGGAAAATGGATTCTGGCCGACAGCTATCCGGATGCGGAGAATATCCAGGTGCTTCATCTGATTGATGCGGGGAGTGGGGAGTCGCATGAGATCGGGCGTTTCCGGCATGTTCAACCGGAGGGGACGATCGTGGAGGTGCGGTGCGATATTCACCCGAGGTGGAGCCAGGACGGGAGGAAGGTGACGGTGGATTCGATTCACGGGGGGAAGAGGGCAGTGTATCTGCTGGAGCTGTGAAAGTATGGCGGCGAAGCCGCCGGTCCAGCCCATCGGCTGGTCGTGGTCCAGCGGCGAAACCGCTGGCGGAGTTTGAGGCGGAGCCTCAAGCTTTATCGCACGTAAGTGACGCTAACAAAGGAAAATTTGAAAAATTTTCCGCCACATAGCGTGCGCGCTTCTTTGCGCCGCCAGGCGCAAAAACCAGCCCCCGGAAGGGGGCATCCCCCGATACCCACGGCTTTTAAAATCAAACACTTCCCGGCCTTAAAAACCGTGGGAGCCCGACAGGGGTCGGGGTCTGTTTGACCTGGCGGTCAAAGCAGACCGTCGCCCGCACTGGTGGCGAAAAATTTCTGGCG
>JAVBSA010000607.1:0-4241 GCA_031556915.1 Victivallis sp. | reverse complement strand
ATGTGTTGGTCCATCGCCTCCCCGAAGCGTTCGGCCGCGGAAAAGGGCGCTTCCCGGTGAAAGCATATCATGCCGACGGCAGCTTCGCCCTCCCAGGCGGCGAAATAATGGTTTTTCGCGTGGAATTTATCCACCAGCAGTCCGTCGTCGTGACGAGCGTGCTGCCCGAGTTCCGCGGCGAAAACCGCGTGGTTCAACCGCCACATCCGCATCAGCTCGGCTTCATCGCGGGGCGGGCGGATTTCTATATTCGCCATTGCTGTTCCTCCTGTTGAACTGCCTGTCAATTAGATGCCGGAGGCGGCATTTTCTTAGGGACTGTAGCAAAATAAAGCATTGATTATTTGCATCCCGGCAAGTGCTTTTTGCTGCATTTGTTCGTCACATAACTCTTCGTTATGCTCCTCACAAATCCAACAAAAATCATCGTGCCGGAGATGGCAAATAATCAGCACTTTATTTTGCCACAGTCCCTTAGCGGTTGCGGTAGGCTGCCTGCATGAGGCCGCAGGCCGCCATCAGCATGAGGAAGAAGGAGCCGCCATAGCTGATGAACGGCAGCGAGACTCCGGTGACCGGCATCAGGCCGAGGCTCATGCCGATATTGATGAGGCAGTGGGTGAGAATGATCGCCCCCGTGCCGACGCACAGGTATCTTCCGCATGGATCGTTGGTTACGAATGCCGTCCGCAGGATGGAATAAAGCAGCATCAGGAAGGCGACCAGAATGAGCGCGCACCCGAAAAAGCCGATTTCCTCCGCGATGATGGCGAAGATGAAGTCGTTGTTGGCGGCCATCTGGGGGAGGAAACCGAGGGAGTTCATCCCTTGCCCGATTCCTTTGCCGAAGAGCCCGCCCGAGGCGACCGCCAGTTTTGCCTGATAGGGCTGGTAACCGGTGGAGCGCAGATATTTCTCGGGGTGGAAGAAGGCGTCGATCCGGTCGCGCTGATATTTTTTCAGGACCGGCTTGACCTGGTAGTATTCGTTGGCGGCGACCAGGCCGCCGACGATCAGCACGAACGTACCTAAGATGATGATATACCGCCACTTGAATCCGGAGCAGAAGAGGATGCCCAGATAGATCGGGATCAAAATGAGCGCGCTCCCGAAATCCGGTTCCAGAAAGACCAGGGAGAACGGAATCAGCACCGTGACCAAACTCAACAGGACGCAGAGCAGCTTATTGGGCGAAAAAACGGTCGTCGGGAACATGACCGAGAGCAGCATGATCACCGACAGCTTGGTGAATTCCGAAGGCTGGAGCCGGAACCCCGTTCCGGGGATGTCGAGCCAGCTTCGCGCGCCGTTCACGGTGATTCCGAAGGGAATCAGCAGCAGCAGCAGCAGCAATGTCACCACATAGAACAGAACGGAAAAAACCTTGTAAGGCATCCGGTTCGGATAAATGCAGCTGCCGGCGATCCACAGCACGACTCCGCCGGTGACCCACATCAGCTGCTTATTGAATGCTTCCAGCGCCGAAGGGGAGCCGATCTGCACCCCGGTGGAATGGATGAAAATCAACCCCATGGCGATTAAAAAGACAAGCGCGATGATCTGGACGAAATCGAATCCGTTCAGAATCTCCAGAAACCCATGCCTGGAAGCGCTTTCTTTTTTTTTCGCCATACCCAAAGTCAGGAATCAAGTTCGCGGACGGCCGCGTCGGTGAGGCGCTTGAGCCAGTAATCGACGTCGGCGGCCTTTTCCGCTTCGACAAGGATGCGGATCTTATTTTCGGTGCCGGAGTAACGGACGATGGTTCGGCCCGAGTCGCCGAGCGCCTCCCGGCACGCTTCGATTTCCGCCGGAAGCAGCGAAAGCTCCGCGAGCGGAACCTTCCTGCCGACCAGGAAGGAGTGCAGTTCCTGGGGGAACACATCCATGAACCCCGCCAGCTCGGCAAGAGATTTGCCGGTGGTCACCATGAGCTTGAGGACATGGAGCGCCGAGAGAATTCCGTCGCCGGTGGTGGCGTAATCTTTGAAGATGATGTGGCCGGACTGTTCGCCGCCGATGCGGAAATTCCCTTCCCGCATCCGTTCGATGACGTAACGGTCGCCGACGTCGGTCACTTCGACGTTGATGCCTTCGCGTTTCATGGCCTTGAGAAGGCCGAGGTTGCTCATGCTGGTCACGACCACCGTGTCCACTTTGGAGGCGAGCGCCAACATGCCGATGATGCGGTCGCCGTTGACTTCGGCGCCGCCGGCGTCGCAGAAGATGACGCGGTCGGCGTCGCCGTCGAGGGCGATCCCCGCGTCGGCCTTATGTTCGCGCACCAGTTTGCCGACGTTGCAGGAGTAAAGCGCGCCGCAGTTGTCGTTGATATTGAGCCCGTCGGGTTTCACGGCGCACTCGATCACTTCGGCGCCGAGTTCGCGCAGGATCATGGGCGCGATGGCGTACCCGGCGCCGTTGGCGCAGTCGAGCACGATCTTGAGCCCGGCAAGACTCATGTTGCCGATGGAGCTTTTGGCGAATTCGATATAGCGCCCGCGGGCGTCTTCGAGGCGGTAGGCTTTGCCGACGCATTCACCGGGAACGCCGGCTTCTTCGAGTTTGCCCGAAAAAATTTCCTTTTCGATCTCGAGTTCCACGGCGTCGGGGAGTTTGTAGCCGTCGGCGGCGAAGATTTTGATTCCGTTATCGCAGGCCGGGTTGTGGCTGGCGGTGATCATGATGCCGCAGACCGCCCCCATGGAGCGGGTCAGGTGGGCGACGGCGGGGGTCGGCATGGGGCCGACTTCGAGCACGTCCATCCCCATGCTGAGGAGCCCGCTGGCAATGGCCATTTCAAGCATGTATCCCGAGAGGCGGGTATCTTTGCCGAGCACCACGCGGCGGCGCCGGCCGTTCTGCGCACTTCCGCCGAGCACCCTGGCGGTCGCTTTGCCGAGCAAAAGGGCGGTTTCCGGGGTGATGGGGTAACGGTTCGCCTTGCCGCGGACGCCGTCGGTTCCGAAGAGCTTTTTCATGATCTGTCCTTCATTGCAATGTTGATTCCAAAAGTGCGCAGCGCCAGTTCTTCGTTGACGTTGAAGCGCAGAGTAAACAAAAGGTCGTCCGCTTCGCGGAGCGCGAGCCGGCCCAGCCCGGCGTCTACGGCGGCGGGGACTTCGGGGAAAAACTCGGGGTTCGGGAGGTCTTCAAACGGCACCCCCTCCGAAAGCAGATACAGTTCCCCGCAGAAGGTGTGGATCGCGCTCAGGAATTTGCTCCGCTCCTTCATGTAAGCGCCGTAAGAGGCGTCCTGCGCCTGGAGTTCGATCCGCTTGACCAGCGCGGGATCGCCCGCCTGGGCGGCCCCGTTGAGGCGTGTCTCCCACTGCGCCATGGTGAGCGCCGTGGCTTCGCCCGAGAGTCCGGCGGCGATTTCGCAGATTTTGGTGACCGCCGCTTCGGCGCGGGCGAGGTTCCCCTGCGACTGGAAAACGAGAAAGTTGAGCGCCTTGACCAGGGTCTCGAACCCGGCGAACTCATATTCGCACCGGTTTTCGAGCAGCGGCAGCAGTTGGCAGCGGGAACGGGTGGTCGGCAGCAGCGCCGCCGGATTCCCGGTGGCGAGAATCAGCAAAGTCGCCGGCGGCGGTTCTTCGAGGGTTTTCAAGAGTGCGTTCTGGGATTCGTCGTTCATGCGGTCGGCGTCGTAGATGACTCCGACCTTGCAGCGCCCGCCCGAGGTGCCGGTGAGGTGAAACTTCTTCTCGAAAAAACGCAGCGTATTGGGGTCCGGGTTGGTGCGGTCGCCGATTTTGACTTCATACATCTTGCCGACCGGGGAAAGAGTGAACAATTCCGGGTAGCTCCCATCGGCGATGGTGCGGCAGACGCGGCAGACGCCGCAGGGGCGCCCCTGGGCGGTGCTTTCGGGGCAGGCGGCGAGCGCCGCGAGCAGAAGCGAAAACTCCCGCCTGGCCCGGTCGGTATCCGCCTGAAGCAGAAAGGCGTGAGAGAGCCGTCCGTTCCGGCGGGCATTCTCGAGGTTGCGCATCAGGAGCGGGTAATGTTCGAGGTAACTGTTATAAAGCGGGGTCGACAAGATTTCTGATCTCCTCATGGACGGCTTCCGCCTCGCGGTCGGCGTTGACGACTTTCACCCGGCCCGGTTCCCGGCGGGCGATGGCGAGGAACGATTCGCGCACCCGGCGGTGAAAATCGATTTTTTCTTCTTCGAACCGGTCGTGTTCCCCCGGGGTTTCGACCCGGTTCCGAGTTCTCTGGAATCCCCGTTCCGG
>JAVBSA010000204.1:0-5871 GCA_031556915.1 Victivallis sp. | reverse complement strand
AACCGTCGCCGAAGGGCGTTACGCCTGCCCGGCCAACGGAATCGTCCCGCTCGACCCCGTGCGGCTCCTCACCGGCAAAGACCGCATGTTCCGCCTCGAATTTCAGGTGGAGAACCAGTGGCGATTCAATCACTACCTCCTCGGCAAGACCCCCTACAATCTCGCATTCTACAAGGAATGCTACAAAAAACTCGGCTACTGACCCCGGGGTCTTGAAAAAGCGGGAGTTACCGTTATAGTATTTTTATGATGCAAAAAGTGACGATCAGCGATGTGGCGCGTGAGGCGGGGTGTTCCAAGGCGACGGTTTCCTATGCGATCAACCGGACCGGACCGATCAGCGATGAGGTTCGGAAGAGGGTGCTGGCGGTGGCCGAGCGTTTGAAGTACCATCCTTCCGCGACCCGGCGCGGGGTGAGGGAGAGGCGTGCCATTGCTCTTTTGATCCGCGGTGATTTCCGGGTGGGGAGCGAGCCGACGTTCACGTTCAACCGGGAGATTCTGGCCCGGGGTTATGTTCCTCAGATTTACCAGTGTGTGCTGGAGGAAGAGCCTTTGCGTGCGACTCTCGCTTTGATCGGGAGCGACCAGAATGTTGCGGGGGTCATCAACACGGTGCCGGAGATCGGCAGTTTGAATTTGTTGAAATACTGCCGGGAAGTTCCGTCGTTCATTTATGCGCGCAACGGCTGCATGCTTTGCTCCGTGCAATGCAACTATGTGCACCGCATGCGTTTGGCGTTGTCCCATCTGCATTCTCTGGGGCACTGTAAAATTTTGTTTTTCATTGACGCCGCCATAGTGGAGAAGCCGCTGATGGTGGAGAATATCGCGTTTTTGCGGGAGTATTGCCGGAATAATGCGATGGAGGGGGAGATTGTGACCCATCCGGAGGGGCGGGACAATGAATCCCTTTTCCCGAAGCTGGATGAAGCGCGGCGCGGCGGTTTCACGGCGGCCATTGTATGGAACGAATTTTTCGCAACCATGGTTTACCAATGGGCTTACGACCGGCGGATCCGGATTCCGGACGAGCTGTCGGTTCTTGGTTTCTGCGACGAGTTCAGCGCGCAGAATTTTGCTCCCATGCTTTCTTCGGTCCAGATTCCGCTGGAGAAAATGGTCTGCCACACGCTCAATGCGCTTCTGGCCCGGATCGAAGACCGTGAGGTGGATGAGATTCTCCTGCATCCGTTTCTCTCGGCAAGTGATTCCACCGGGCCGGTATTGAAAAATCACTGAACAAACTCAGATTGCTTCCCCTTTCTTCCCCGTTTCGTTGAAAGCATGGCTCCTTTGGCTACTTTATATTGCCAAGGGAAATAGAGGGAGAATGCCATGCATGACCAATCGAAACTGCGGGTGGCCGTCGTCGGCTGCGGAATGATCTATGCGGAACATATGCAAGCCTTTCGCGAGCTGGCGGATACGGTCGAAGTGGTCGCCGCGGTCGACCGGGAGCGCCGCTGCCTCGACATGATGCGCGACCGCTGGGGGGATGCCGGAAGCAAAGCTGTTTTCCGATTGGAAAACCATGCTCGCCGAGGTCAAGCCGGACGCGGTGGACGTCTGCCTGCCGAACTATGAGCACCTCCCGGCGGCGCTGGATTCGATTGCCGCCGGGTGCCACGTCTTCATGGAGAAACCGCGCTTTATATCCAGCGCATCCTCGACGGAATCGCGCTGGCCGCGATGGAAGAGAGAGAAATCCAATTTCAGGAGATAAGATGATGATGAAGAAGAAACTCAATGTCGCACTGGTCGGCTGCTGGCACCCGCATGTGCCGCGTTATTACCCGATTCTTCAGAAGCGCGAGGACACTGTACTGACCTGCGTCTGGGATTCCACGCCCGCGCGCGGCGGAGAGTGGGCGGAGAAACTCGGGATTCCGTTCCGTTCGTCGCGGATTACGATGAACTCCTCAAACGCCCCGATGTGGACGCGGTGTGCATCGTCACCGAAACCTGCCGCCATGCGGAGCTGATGAAAAAGGCCGCCGGGGCCGGGAAACATATTTTCACCGAAAAGAGTTTCACGGTCACGACGGCGGAGGCCGCTGAAGTCCGCGACGCGGTCAGGCGTGCCGGGGTGAAGTTCGGCATCGCCTATATCCGGGCGACCACCCCGGCCTTCGTGCTCGGCAAACAGCTGATGGATTCCGGGCTGCTGGGCGAGGTCAATATGGTGCGGATCCGCAACGGCGTCGGCGCGTCGAAAATGAACGACCTCCCGCCGGATTGGTTTGACAAACGCGTGTCGGGCGGCGGCGCCTGGTTCGACCTCGGCTGCCACCAGATGTACCTGATGGACTGGATGTTGGGGGAGCCCGTCGACATCGCGGTCAACGCGATCAACTATTACGGGCGCGATGTGGAGGACAACGTCTGCGCCGCCGTGCGTTTCCGCAACGGAACGCTCGGCGTGGCGGAATCGACCTGTTCGACCTTCTATTCGCCCTATATGTTTGAAATCTACGGGCGCAAAGGGACATATCTCTACCGGATCGACGAAGCCGAGTCGGAACTTCAGATGGAAGCGCGGAACCTGGAACAGCTGCGCGCCATGCTTCCCGGCGTGCACTTGAAAGAGAAGATCATCGGCGGCACGGTCAACAACGCCTCAGTCAACTCGCTCTTCGGCGCGCGGGCGGTCGTAACGATTCCGGTAACGGAGCTGCCGGCGCAGCCGGAGCCGATCGAGCTCTGGATCGAAGAATGCCTCTACGGCAAAGCAAATCCCTTCGACATCGACTGCGGTTACCGCCTGACCCGCCTGATGGAAGGCGGCAGCCGGGCGCTCGCCGAAAAGCGGACCGTAATGCTTTGAAATCATTGAAAAAACACTGAACAAAAGTGTTTTTCGGGAAACGGAATGTTTCTCCTATTGTTTTCCTGACGGTTATTGTCTATAATTAAGGTAGAAAAAAATTCCCGATTAAACCAAGGAGGTTTTCATGAAGGTTCGTCGACAATTTTTCACATTGATCGAATTGCTTGTTGTGATTGCAATCATCGCGATCCTGGCGTCGATGCTGCTGCCGGCGCTGAACTCAGCCAGAGAGCGGGCCCGCGCCACCACATGCCTCAACAACAAAAAACAGTTCGCCCTCGGCCAGCAACTCTACGCCGCCGATAATGACGAATGCTGGGTGATCATGTCCGGTGACCAGATATATTTCAACATTCTTCTGAGCGGCAATACCCAGCACAAGTTCAATTATGCACCGTGGAGCGTCATGGTTTGTCCCTCTCTTGCCTCAACTCCGTCGAACTACGACAGCGCATGGCGTTCGCCCGGCGACGCCTCGGCGAATGCCGGAAAAGCCGGAACCATCGGCATGTGGAGCAATTATTACAACAGAAGCTACAGCCAGGACGAGAAGAAAACCGGCTGGATTTTCGTGGCGAATCTTAACAATGGCCCGGGAACAGACTGCTTTATCACCACCAAGCGCGCCATTGCCCCCTCGACCACCTATGTAGCCGCCGATAACTACTGGAGCGGAACCCAGGCGGGATTTTTCTACATCGATCCGCAGGCGACCGTGACCCGGCCTTCCGTTTATGCCATTCACTCGGGCAAGGCCGGCCTGGTCTTTCTCGACGGTCACAGCGCCATGATGGAGCCCGGGCAGATTCGCGACAACACAACGACATCCTTGCACAACTACTGGGATTTTTCGTTGGCAAACAGGCTGAATTTTTAATTCAAAGGAATGAAAATCAATTCCACACCGGCTCCGATCCTGGGCTTCAACTCCTGGGACTGCTGGGGCTTTGACATCAATCAGGAACGCGTCGCGGCCAATATCGACGCGTTCGTCAAAAAACTGAAACCCGCCGGTTATGAATATTTCTGCATCGACGCGGGATGGTACTATCACGACTATTATGCGGAACGTTTCAAAAATCCGGATTTCGACCGGAACAAGGAGATGGATGAATTCGGCCGCTTGAATCCTTCAAAGGTCAAATTCCCCGGCGGACTGAAATTCATCACGGATTATTGTCACCGGAATGGAATCAAATTCGGAATTCACCTGATGCGCGGCATTCCCCGCCTCGCGGTCGAACGAAACTGCGTCATCAAAGGGACCGTTTATCACGCAGAAGATATCGCCGATTTTGACGATGACTGCACCTGGGATTATCAGAACGTCGGCGTGGATATGACCAAACCCGGCGCACAGGCATATTACGACAGTGTGATCGAATATTTTGCCGAAAACGGCGTCGATTTTCTCAAAGTCGACGACATGGCCGAGCATCCGGCGGAAATCGAAGGTGTGGCCAAAGCCATCGCGAAAGTGGAGCGTCCGATTTTCTACAGTCTCTCCCCCGGAGACAATGTATTTACTGGAAATATGAAGACGATTCGCCGTTTCGCCGATATGCTTCGGATTACCGGTGATATCTGGAACCGGACGAGCGATTTGGAGAAAACCTTTGATCGTTGGGAACAGTGGGAGAATTACGGTTCGCCGGAGTGCCGGCTTGATTTGGATATGATTCCATTCGGTGTGCTTCACGCCTATATCCCGGCGGATATGCCGCAGGATCTAATTCCGCAGGGATTGGTTGAAAAACGTCTTGCCCGGCTGACTTTGGAGGCCAAACGAACCTTTATGAATCAACGTGCGTTAGCCGCCTCTCCGCTTCTCTTCGGCGGCGATCTTGTGCTTTCGTCCGACGAAGATATCGCGTTAGTCACTGACCCCGAAATGCTCGCCTGCAATCAGGACGGCATTACGGGGAAGCGCATTTACGGCGCGGCTCATGTGGATATCCGCAGAAAATTTACCGATCCGGAACAGCGGCACGGATGGATCGGCATTTTCAATCGGAAAGACCGCGATTATCGTGTTCCGCTGCCGCTCACAGCACTGAACCTCCCGGCAGGAACGGATCCGCGGACGCTGAAAGACATCTGGACCGGACGCAAGCTGGAATTCCTTACGGACGGCACATTGCACTTTGACTTCAAAGCCTGGGAGTCCGTTCTCCTGCGTTTCTGAGCAAAAACCTGGATCCGTGAACAAATTTACGGCAATCGGCACTGTCCATTGGCCGCCATGTACTTGCGAAAAAGCCTCGCTTCACCTATTGGGTGAAGCTGCGTTTTTTCACAAGCACCTGACAACCAAGCGACAGCACCGCTTATTCGAAATTTGTTCACGGATCCAGGAAAAAATGAAAGGGAAATTTCTTCATATGAAAATAAAAATTTTATTCGCGCTGCTGCTTTCCGCCGCCGCATTCGCCGTCAAGGCGGATTACAGTGGCGATCATTTCGATCCGGCAAAAATGAATATCGGACAGAATTGGATGCCCAATTCGGCTTTTTGGAGCGAACAGCAGGAAAAGGTTCAGCGCGTTATCATCAAAGATGAATCCTTTCCCGGCGGCCGGGCCTTACAGGCAAGTTTTCCCGCAGATGAAAAGTTTCAAGCTTTTCACTGTCGTTTGGACGCCGTTCCGGGCGAAGCAACCGCGTTGGAGTTCGATATTCAGCTGGTGGACGGCGAACAGCCGGCCTACGCGGAATTCACTCAGAAAAACGATGCGGGCGGCGACAACGTCTTCTGCTTCGAATTGCCGGAACTGCTTCCCGGAAAAACGGTCCGCGTGAAAAAGACGTTCAACTCTTTGCGTTTCACGAAAAGCTACGGTAAATCCACCACCGCCGACCGCGAATTCGTCACGGGGTGCGTGACGGGGATGAATATCTTTGTCGGCAGGAATACAGCCTCCTGTTTCCGCCTCGGCTCCGTCCGCTACGTGGAGAATACAGCCGGCCGCGCCGGAGGCAATCTTCTCGTATGGGATCCTGATTTCGAGACGGGAAATTCCGGCTTCATGTCAATGAACATG
>JAVBSA010000650.1:0-4360 GCA_031556915.1 Victivallis sp. | reverse complement strand
GGATTCAGGAATGCGGCAATGTACAACGACAGCGGAGATGAATATGACCAGGCAAAAGCGAATCACTCTCGATGATATCGCAAAACTGGCAGGATGCTCAAAAACAGCCGTCTCTTATGCGATCCGGCATAATCATTCATTGAGCGACGAACTCAAGACGCGTATTTGGCAGATCATCGATGAACAGGGCTACCGGCCTTACGGAACGCATTTGAAACCGCCCGAGACGACCGTTGCTCTGCTGACGACCCTCTCCAGCTCCGGCGCGCTGGCGTCACTCTTCAGCGAGGAGCTGGAACGGAGGGGGATGATCATGCAGCTTCACCCCCTTCCGGAAAAAATCAACTGGGATTCGTTCAAAACCCTCGCGGCATTGTTCCAGAGCAACGTTTCCCGCCTGGCCGGAATCATCAACCTCCACCCGCAGCTCAACAGCTTCGACCTGCTCAAATACTGCAAAAATATTCCGTCGGTGATCTATTACCGCGAAGGCTCCATGTGTTCGCGGGTCATCGTCAAACTTCAGAAAATCGGCGAGCTCGCCGCACGTTTCTTGTTGCAGTCGGAGTGCCGGGAAGCGGCATTTCTGATCTTCCGCGATACCGAATCGGTCTTCTCCGCCTGCGTCTACGATACGATGGAGGAGTTTCTGCGGAAGAAGCAGCCGGATTTCAAATTGCAGAAAATCAGCATGCTCCTCCCGGAATTGCGGCCGCGGATGGATCAGGCATACGCCGACGGCGTACGGATGTTCTGTGCCCATGGCGGCACGATGGCGCACCCGGTCCTGCAATGGGCTTACGAGGCGAACCGGAGGATTCCCGACGATATTTCGATGTTCTGCATCGACTACGCCAATGAGGCGGAGCAGATGATTCCGCCGCTCACATCAATTTCGCTGCCGCACCGGCAACTGGTCAGGTACACGGTGGACGAACTCTTTGCGCTGATCAACCACGTCCCGCCCACGGAACGGGAGCTGTTTCCGTTTCTGGTCAAACACAACAGCACGAAGAAGTGAATATTCAGTGATCAAAACCAATTAACGGTGACTTTCCCGTCAATTCAGTTGCATTCCCCTCGTTTTTCTTCCATCATTAATTCAGCGAGTAATTGGAAAAAACAGAGGCTTTTGATGGATTTCGGAGACCGCGCTTTCCGCAGTCGACAGTCCGCAAGGAGACTACCGACAGCTCCGGGAGATGGAACCGTGGGGCAGACTCTGAGAGAGCGGCTACTTCAGCCTCCGCGGGGAGATCCCGCCGGAATGGCGCGGTCGGGAAGTGTGGTTCCATCTGGAGATGGGCGGAGAGATTCTGCTCTACGACGCGGAGTATCGCCCGCTCGATGTGCTGAACCGCCCGCCGCTTGCGCTTGCCAACGCCGCACACCTGCCGGAACTCCCGTTCGAGCTGGAGGGCGACGGCGTATTCGTCGAGGCGTTCAAGCGGGCAGAGAAAAGCACCGACCGGATTCTGCGTCTCGGTGAAGTCAGGGGGGACTTCACTCCACCGTGCGGCTGCGCGTGAAGGAGGGAACAGTGTTCTTCTGCGATGCGCTCGAATGGCGGCAGGGCGACGCGGCAGCGCCGGATGCGGCGGGATGGATCACAATTCCGTTCGATCCCTTCGAATTTAAAACATTGCGGATCCGATAATCGGAAGGATTCGAGAAATGGCATTCACGGTAAAATAACAAAAAAGGATTTTCAGATGTTCAAATATCTCTTTTTCGACGATCAGCGGCTCTTTGTCCGGGAAAACCTGGAGCGGCGTTATGGCCGTCCCGAGTTGATTGAAGACGCCGTCTGGCAGGATCCCTGGCTCGATACGTCGCTTTCCGGCGCGTTCGTCTTCCGGCGGCCCGACGGAAAATATCATATGATCTATCATGGCATCGCCGACGATGCCAACTATGTCAACATCGAGAACATCGCTTGCTCCACCGGACTGGCCAGTGTCCGCCGTCACGCGTTCCTGGCGGCGGCGATCAGCGACGACGGCATTCATTTCACCCCCCGGCTGACCGGAAACGAATCGTGCGGCAGCAAGCCTCCCTTTCCCCATTCGGTTTCGGCGGCGGACTGGGATCTCGGGGAACTGGGCTGTGTCGTCGAAGATCCGACGGCCCCGCCGGAGGAGCGCTACAAAGCGCTGATGGTGACCGCGTTCAAGGAGGAAGAAGGGCGCCATTGCGACTATATGAAAGTTTCGGGCGATCTTATTCACTGGCGCGATTTTCCCGGCGGCGTCTGGCACAAAATCGGCACGGAGCCGATCGTGAGCTGTTTCCGCAACAACGTTTACGACAATTTCACCATCATTTGTCGTCCCGACTGCGGCGAACGGCGGGTCGGATATTCCGAAACGAAGGATTTCCGGAGCTTCAGCGAACCCTCGCACTGTCTTCAGGTCGATTCCCTGGACCGGCCGCTCGACGAACTCTACGGCATGCCCGCCTTCGAATACGACAACTGGTACATCGGTTTCCCGCTGCTCTACGGCGGGCAGCCCCAGAAACTCTGGTGGAAGGGCGCGGAGGGAACCATGCACTGCGAGCTCGCCTATTCTCTCAACGGCAGGCACTTCCAGCGCTCGCTGCGCGAACCGTTCCTCTCCGGGTGGGATTCGGAGACGGTCGCAACATGCGGCAAGGTCAATCCGATCCTCTGGCCGTGCTCGATCCTCCGGAAGGAGGACGGCTCGATCCTGATCTACGCCACCGCCCAGGTCGGCGATCACGGAACTCTCGTCAAAGGACGCCGGATCTCAGCACTCCATGTCTACCGTCTGCGGCAGGATGGCTTCATCCAGCTGGTTTCGAAGCGTGACCTCATTGCGCGGGTCGCCACCCGCGAAAACCTCTGGCACGGCGGCGAACTCTCGGTCAACCTAAAATGCGCCGGTCCCGCCACCGTGGCGGTCTACACCGCCGGAGCCGACCGCGTGATTCCACTGCCGGGTTTCGGGCACGAGGATTGCGCCGCGCTCACCGGTGATGCGACCGCCTGGCAACCGGCGTGGAAAGGCGGTCCGCTCGCCGCGCATGCCGGCAGAAGCCTGGTTTTCGAACTCCGCTTCAGCGGCGGCGAGGTCTACTCGATGAGCGGCGACTGCACCCCGATGATGTATGTCCAGGCCAGAAAATATGAACACTTCGGCACACTCCCCGGCCGCAAAGGCTGGTGACGCCGCATGGAGTTGAAAATTCGTTGAACAAATATGCAGAATTTGCGAAAGGGACAATATGGACTTTTTACCCGGCTTCAGTTCGAATTTTGTGGCTACGCCCAACCCACATTGTTTTCCCAATGGTTAATCGGTTCAGTGATTGCTTCTTATATACAGTATAACAAGCACTAACTTGTGTCAATAAAAAAGATGAAAAAAATTCAAGGAGGGCGAAAAAAATATGATGCGACGCGAACAACAAACCAGTAGGCCCGAACAAAGATCGAATTTTTTCGGGGGGTAACAACTTTTCGAAGCTAAATCTTTACCAGAACTGAAAGATCCCCAAAAAGAGAGAAAGGGTTGATATGCTTTACAAACAGTACAAAGACCGCCCACAAGCAATAACGCATTTTACATTGATCGAACTGCTTGTCGTTATCGCAATCATCGCAATCCTCGCGTCGATGCTGCTGCCCGCCTTGAACAAAGCCAGGGAGAGCGCCCGTACCGCCAACTGCCTGAATCGCAAGAAAGAGGTGATGCTCGCCCAGATGCTCTACTCGAACGATTATAACGGGTTGATGGTATTTCAATCGCCCGGATTCGGCGGCATCGCCAGTCTTATGCTGTCCGGAATCCACAATGACGGCAGACCCAACGGTCTCCGGCCCTATACGTCTTACATCAACTTCATCTGCACAACGTTCGGGTTTCCCAAGGAGTATGACAAGAACTGGGCTCCGCCGGGGGCGACCAACACCAGCAACCACCTGGTCAGGGGGATCGGTTTTATCTATGGAGTCCCGTTGGCAAAAAACTGGGTGGGAACCGCCAATCTGGACAAATGGGGGAATTTCTATGTAAAAGACCCCTCGGTGACCGGAACTGATAACAACTCTTACGGATTCGGCTATTACGTGACCGGAAGGGTCCGGCAACCCTCCGGAACCATCGCCTGCGGCGATGCGGCCGATCCGACAAATCCGCAACAGAGCTGGTATTGTATCCGCTATTTTGACAAGGATAACGCCAGCACACTTAAAAACTGGCATGGAAACAGGACAACGGTCGGATTTTTCGACGGTCATGTGAGAGCCGCCAATTGCGCCGACATGCAGACTCTTCATGTACCGGTCAAGAGCTGGATCACCAGCGAAGGAACTTATCTGCCGCTCTAAAAAACTTAT
>JAVBSA010000041.1:0-3410 GCA_031556915.1 Victivallis sp. | reverse complement strand
ATTCGTACCGGTTCGGTGTCGCCGATCCGGATCCAGCGCCCGGGTCGGAGATCCGGAAGGCAGGGGCAGTCGGCGCCGGTAGCGGTTTGTTGGGTAAAAAACACTTGGGGAAATTTCAACGTGGTTGTTGCTCCGGCCAATTCGTCGCCGGATCCGATGAACACGGCGCCGTCCGGTTGATTCTGCCATACGAAGTCGGAAATTTCAAGATGTTTCCCGATCAGCTCCAGGATCTCGTAACCGGATCCGATGTTGAAGAAATGGGCGATCGGCCGATCGATCCAGCTGCCGGCGGCGGCGCCGAGGCGGAATGCGATCCCGGTACGATCGGAGAGTTCGGCCAGGACGCGGCGCGCGGTGGTGTGGCGCTGCGCCATCGTCCACCGTTTGGCCAGGAGGGCGCTGTATTCGCGGACGATCAATCGCATTTGCTTTTGATCGAGCCGGCGGCAGCTTTCGACGTAGCCGGAAAACCAGAGCGCCGCAGCGCCATCAGTGCCGAGGTGGAATTGCACAAGGTCGCCGACCGCGGCCGTGTCGGCCTGGACCACGAAAACCGCCCGTCCGGGTGCGGCCAGGTCGAGGATGATGTTTTCGGAGACGATTTTCCGATCCTCGCCGGCGGCGGTCAGTTTTTTTATGATTTTCATTTGGTCGCCTTGATGATCTGATTGACCTTGGCCGGGTCGACGGTTCCGATCGCGACTTCGCCGTCCGCGGCCGGAGCGATTTCCGCGGCATTTCCGACGGCGCGTTCTTCGCGGCGTTCGGCGACGCTCTGGAACTCCTGCAACTCAAACGTGACGGCCCAGGCGCGAACGCCGTCGGCCTCTGTTGATTTGAGTTGTCCGCAAAAAATCACCTGGCGGATCTTGTGGGCGTCACATAGATCGTCGTCGACCTCATAGATGATCGGTTCGTCGTGGGCGTCGCAAGCCCGGGCGACTTCGGCCAGGCGTCGCAAGTCGTTTTTATCTTCCATGGCGATCTGCGTCGAAACCTGGACTTTATGAGGCTTGGCGCCGGAGTTCGCAAAAGATGAATCCGACGATTGTCCGGAGAGGTCTTTCCGCTCCAGGGATAGGATCACTTCCACCTTCTGGTTCGCGCCGGGGATGGTGATGTCCCGGCCGCCGCCGACGAGCCGCATGTTAAAACCCCGCGGCGGATACGTCGAGCCTCTTGCCTTCCGACCAGGCGGGAACGCCGGTAGTTTCCGATTTGACCGGCCCGTATTTTCGACCGCCGATTTCGATCATGTTGACGTCGGAGGGTTCGTAATATTCGCGGTGGGTCTGGCAGCCGAAGGTGCCGAACAGCAGCACGGCGGCCAGCAGCAGGATCATCGGCGCTTTGCCGCCGGTCATGTGCTGCAAAACGGTTTTATGCAGTACGGCGAGAACGCCCCGGGCGGAATACCCCGCGAGGGCGACGGCGACCGTTCGCACGTTCGGCGATACGTTGAGTTCGAGCAGGATGTAGTGCACCATGAGGCCGGAGAAAATCGCGATCACGATTTCCGGGAGCGCGATTTTCCAGTTATACGGTTCGTGGCGGGGCTTGCCCGCGAGCGTATTGGCGACGCCGCCGAACGCGGCCAGGCCGACAACGCTGAATATTTCGATCAATTTGTTTTTCACGGGTTTTCCTCCTCTGCCAATGTGTTATAAGCGTGTTCAAAAGCGTGTTCGATCAGGCCGTAGTCTTTCGACCATCCGAGCAGGTTTGACGGGTACGGCGCCGGCTGCAGGATCGTCACGCTCGGCAGCTCGCCGATTCCGAGCTCGTAAAGCTGCGTATATTCGCGGTCCATCGTGCTGTAAAACGCCTCGATCGCGCGGCCGATCCGGGTGAGCGGTTTCCGCCCGGGCGCGTCGTCGTTGCAGAGCAGAATATAGATATGCCGATAGTCGGCGAATTCCGAGAGTTTCGGCAGCGGAACGATATTTTTTACTCCGCCGTCGACGTACAGCTCGCCGTTGATTTCCACCGGCGGGAACACCTCCGGGATTGCGGCCGACGCCATGACGGTCGCCGGGGTGGCGTCGCACATGAGCGAAGCATAGTCGTGCCGCCTGGTCACGGCGACGCGGACGCGGCTCCGGACGCGATCCAGAGCCGGGCCGGCCATTGCGTTTTGCAGGATTCGAAACATGCCGCCGGCGTCATACAGGTGATCGACCGTCATGCCGGGTACCAGCGATTTCAGCTGGCAGCGCCAGCACGGCGCGAAAAGCTGCCGCGCCGGTGTGTTCCGGATCAGCTGCTCCATCTCGTGTCCGGTCATGCCGGAGGCGTGAAGCGCGGCGGCGACAGCTCCGGCGCTGCTGCCGAAATAGCGGTCGATCCTGACGCCCCGGGCGTCGAGTGCCTGGAGCATTCCGGTTGCGGCCTCGATCTGGCGACAGCCGCCGCCGGCGATTACCGCGAGGACTGGTTTTCGCATGTTCCGCGTGTCCTTTCAAACGCCTGCCCCTGCCGCCAGGCCAGGACGTTTTCGACGATCTTGTCGGCTTTTTCGGTGATCTGTTTCGCGTCGCGCTCGATGGTCAGGTCGCGGATCATCGGGAGACACGCGAGGATGTAGAGCAGCGGGGCCCGTTTGAACTGCCAGGCGTGCCGCAGCTCGTGGATCACGCTTGCGGCGATCGTTTCGATCCACGTAACCGAATCCGGCCCGGGTACGTCGCACGGCCGCAGAAACACGGTTGTCTCATACATTGGCAGCCAGCAGCCCATCACGTCGGAATCGGCCATGGCCGGGCAATATTTGTAGGTGAACCGGTGATACGGCAGATTTGCGAGCCAGACGCCCGCCGGCGTTCTGGCGTAGTCGTCGAGGACGCGGCAGAGCGCGTCATGTTCCGCCGCCGTCACCGGTTTTGAATTTTTCAGGTGAAACAGGGTAAACATTATTCCACCTCTTCCGGCGCCGCTTCGGCCGACGCTTCAAGTTCCGGCAGGTATTTGACCAGGGCGGGCATGTCGAACCAGGCGTCGCCGCTGGCGGTGGTGCACCCCATCAGCTCGAGGTTGACGACGATGTCCTGGAAAGCGGTGCGGACGCGGGCCGAAAGCTCGAGCCGGCCGACGGCGTCAAGATCCGCGCGCGCCGTGATCGCCGCGTCGATGTCGTCGGTGGTTGCGTTGTATTCGAGGCCCAGGGCGTCGAGGTGGTCGCGGTATTGGCGGACGCGGATCGCAAGATCCGGATTCGCGGCGTAAAGGGCGGTAATGCGTTCTTCCGCCAGCATTTCGGCGGTGAACTCGACGGCTTCGAGGCCGAGCTTTGCCAGGTCGGCGGCGGAACGGAGCTGCCCGTCTTCATAGAGCGGAATCGTTACCCAGGTGGGAATGCGGCGGAGGCGTTCGACGTGGACGGTTCCGGCTGCGAGAAATTCCCCGGTTTT
>JAVBSA010000305.1:0-8327 GCA_031556915.1 Victivallis sp. | reverse complement strand
CCTGATGAACCGGGTCAACCCCTACACCCAAGTTGCCTGGAAGGATGAACCGGCGATCATGCTGATCAATTTCATCAATGAGCAGGATCTGCGGTTCGCTTCGGGCCTGAAATTCCTGACCGCTCCCTTCCGCGCCCACTTGAAGGAGAAATACAAAACCGACGCCGCGCTCTCGGAAGCGTGGGGCAAAGCGGTCACCTTCGATACGGTGCCGGACATCACCGAAGCGGATCTTCGCGACGGCGACCGCCGGGCGCGGGATACCGGGGACTTCCTGATTGCGACGATGCGGGAGATGACGACCTGGTTTTACGACACGCTACGGGCGACCGGATACCAGGGGCTGGTCAACCACTGGGACATGATCATGCGCACGATGGAACTGCCGGCCCGGGCGCTGCTGCCCGCCGTCGCGCAGCACACCTACTTCGCCCACCCGAACTGGTTGCCGGTCCGCGGGCTGATTCCCAAGTCGCTTCATCCCAACTCCTATGTATGGAACGCCCATCAGGATTGCCTTGTCGATCAGGGCTCTTCGTTGAATTCGACCTACTTCCGCTCGGCCGCCGCAGTCCGGATGCTCGACCGCCCCTACTTCAACACCGAGTATTCGCACTCCTCGCCGAACCGGTTCCGCCACGAACGCGGGCTCTATTTTTCGAGTTACGCGGCATTGCAGGATTGGGATTCGATCACCGTCCACAGCCAGACGGTAAGGCTCCACCTCGATCCATTTTTGCGCTTCGACGACGCGCTTGATCCGGTTTCCAGGATCAACGAGGCGCTGGCCGCGCTGATCTACCTGCGCGGCGATGTGAAGACCGCGCCGCACTCGGTCGCGTTGAAGCTGGAGGATGCGAAGATGTTCCCCAAACACTACCTTGGTGCGATCGGCGACGATTACGCCAAGCTCTCGCTGGTGACCCGGCTCGGCTTGCTCTACCCCGGGGTCGAACCGCTCGAACCGGTCGGCGCGGCCTCGCCCGACCTCACGCTGGCGCCGGAGGATTTCAGCTACCTCAACGTTTCGGAATGGTATGTCTCCGCCGATCCGGCCGGCAGCGGCAAGGCGGCCGGACTCTTCCGGACGCTGCGCGCCAAAGGCATTCTCCCTGAGGGCAATCCGACCGATCCGGCGAAGCGGCTCTATGCCAGCGAAACGGGCGAACTGCTGCTCGACGGGGCGCTTAATACGATGACCGTCGTCACGCCCCGGCTGGAGGGCGCGATCCTGAAAGAAGACAAACCGGTGAAGCTCAAGTCTCTGACTGTGACGAAGTGCACCCGTCCGGCGGCGCTGGCGGTCGCCTCGCTCGACAAAGACAAACCGCTGGCCGATTCGGACCGGCTGCTGCTGACCTTCGCTACCAACGCCTTCAATTCCGGCCAGATCTTCGACACCGCGGAGCAGCGCGTCTGCTTCGAATCGGGCGATCACCCGGCCCTGATCGAGGCGGCGGAGTTCGGACTCGCGCTGGAAAACGGCAAGGCGAAAGCCCCCGAAGTGTGGGCGCTGCACTTCGACGGCACCCGCGCCGAGAAGATTCCGGCCGAACAGGCGGAGGGCCGCCTGAAAATCAGGCTCGACACCGCAAAGTTGAAATACGGAGCGGGATTTTTTGAAATCGTCTACGAAAACCAGAAATGAAAGAGAAAGGGAATGAACGGATGAACAAGAAATTCACACTCATCGAATTGCTCGTCGTGATCGCGATCATCGCAATTCTCGCCTCCATGCTGTTGCCCGCGCTGGGTCAGGCGCGGGAGCGCGGCACAGCCACCAAGTGCGTTTCCAACCTCAAGCAGCTCGGCCTGGTCATGAACAGTTACCTGGATATGTCGGACGACGTTTTTCTGTTCGGCACGAACACCTACAGCAAATTCTGGAGTGGAAACGTCGATTATCAGTGGACTGCGTATTTTCGGTTGTGGATCGGCGGCAAGGCAAACTGGGATCAATGGGCCCAGGTCGTTCCCCTGTCCACACTCTGCCCGAAGGTTCCGAGTTATCCCAATCTGTTTGTCGAGACCGATTACCGGTACGGCAGCGCCTGGGCGAATCCCGGATTTTACGGGATCGTCGGTTCGGTCGACGAGTACGGGGAACATAAAGATATGTGTCTCTATACGACCCTGGACGGCAACACCTGGGCATACCATAAATTCGGCCGGGTCTACTCGCCTTCGTCGAAGGTCCTGCAGATGGATGCGAACAATCCCAACGCCGCGGCGAACAGCAACAAGGGCGCCTGGAACCTGGTTCCGGGAAGGGCCGATCCGCTCGCTTCCCCCGGCGTCTCCTATTGTCACAACAACACCGCCAGCGTGCTGTACTTCGACCTTCACGTCAAAGCGCAGACTGTCGGCGTCCTGAACGGAGAGTACCGGAACGGAACCAACTGGAAACCGTACGCGAAATGACGCGATTTCAGCGCCGCGAGCCGGCGCGGTATTTCCCCGGGGTGGTATTCTCGTATTGCCGGAAAATTTTACAGAACGCATAAATGTCGCCCAACCCGACTTCGGCGGCAATCTCGTCGAGTGTCAGTTGCGAATTTTCCAGCAGCCGTTTGGCGCGGTAGATTTTCAGTTCGTTGATATAGCGGTGAATCGTGGTTCCGGTATGGCGGCGGAACAGGGCGCAGAAGTAGGTTTCCGACAGATGCGCCGCCTTGGCCACGGCGCCGATCCGGATGCGTTCGGCGGCGTGGCGGTGAATGTAGGCGATGCCGTCTTCCAGATTGCGCCAGTTGCCGCCGCCGCCGGAAGGGGGGGCGGAGTTCGGCGCCGGCAACTCCAGATAACAGGCCAGCAATTCGAGGAGGATGCTCTGCATCCGCCAGGTTGCGGCGGTGCCGGGAGCCTGGAGCCAGAGGGTGCGGAACTGTTCCACGCAGCGGAACAGGTGGTTTTGCAGCGAAGTTGGCGGATGGGTCCGGACGGGCCGCTCCGCGAGGACCGTGTCGACCTCCCCCCCGCCGGGGCAGGAGAGCCGGAAATGGATGACGCTCTCCTGCTGCACGGTGCCGGGGTCGGCCTGGACGATGTGAAGCATCCGCGGCGCCAGCAGAACCATATCTCCGGCGCCCAGGCGGTATTCGACATTTTCGACCGTGTAGCTGCCGAAGCCGTTGCGCATGACGCACAGGATATACTCGGCGTCGATGAATGACCGCGCCGAGCAACCGTTATTGTTTTCGCGAAACATGACCACAGTCGGCAACAAGGCTTCAAGATTCATAAGATTTGACAAATAACAGTAAACTGAAATAAAGGTTTTAAGTTGTAACACGGTATACTATAAGGCGTATCCGATATAAAAGCAAATGTTCTGACATTAAAAATCAACAAAGGAAAAGTTTCGCAATGAAATCCAGGAAGATCGTTTTAAGCAAACCGTTCGTGGTGGAGATCGGCCATGAGGAGTTCGACGCCGGGTGCGTGCCCGACGAAACCCTCGCCGTCAGAACCAATTATACCCTCGTGAGTCCGGGAACCGAGCTGTCGTGCCTGGCCGGGTTGGAATCCTGGTTCCCACTGCCGAACACCCCCGGCTACACCGCAACCGGAACCGTCATTGCCGTCGGCGGCGGCGTTGAAGGGTTTGCGGTCGGCGACAGGGTGTTCTTTTACGGCGGCAACCGCGAATATCAGTTGGTTCCGGTCTCGGAGTTCGTGATGAAGATTCCGGCCGGAGTCGATGAAAAGCTCGTGCCGTTCGTCCGGATCGCCACCATCGCGATGACCGCGTTGCGGGTGTCCCCGATGGAGCTTGGCGACCTGATCGTCGTTTCCGGGCTGGGACCGGTCGGAAATCTCGCGGTACAGTTGGTCAAACAGGCGGGCGGCCGGTGCGTCGCGATCGATCCGTCCGCCGCCCGCCGGGAGTTGGCGCTCAAATGCGGCGCCGACGCTGTGTTCGATCCGGCCGATTCCAACCTGGCGGAGGAGATCGGGAAACGTTCCGGCGGCCGCGGCGCCGACGCGGTCATCGAGGCAAGCGGACAGACCGGGGCCATCGAACAATGCCTGCCGCTGATCCGTCCGCTCGGCGATATGGTTCTGCTCGGCACGCCGCGCGCTCCCTATGAAACCAACGCCACGGCAATGTACCGGCAGAGTCATGACGGCGCCTGCGTCACGGTCAAGGCCGCATCGGAGTGGCGTTATCCGGTCAAGCACGAGAAGTTCGTCAAGCACTCCATGGAATGCAACTCCGCCGTGGTTTTCGACCTGCTTCAGTCGGGCAAACTGGCGGTGGATGTACTGCTCAGCCATGTGCTTCCCCCGGAGGAGGCGCCGGCGGCCTATGAGGGCGTCAGGAACGATAAAGAGAAATTTTTCGGCGTTATTTTCGACTGGACCAGGTAAGCGGGGGGAGTTTTCATCATGACTTTGAACATCGGATTTATCGACGGCGGCTGGATTTTCGATTGGCACTACCGGGCTTTTTCAGCGGAGCCCCGCTGCCGGATCGCGGGATTGACCCGCACCCTCCGTCCCGGCGCGGATCGCGCCGGCCAGCTGGCGCGGCTTCACGCGACGGCGGCGAAATATCAGGTAAGACCCTTTGACGGCATCGACGAGATGCTCGCTTCGGATGAAATCGACGCCGTGGTCATCGCATCGATCAACCCCTTCCACTGCGAACAGGCGCTGCGGGCTCTCGAAAGCGGCAAACACATCATGATCGAGAAACCCGTGGCGCATACCGGACAGGAGATCGACGCCATCGCCGAGGCCGCCGCCCGGAAAGGGCTGGTTGCCATGCCGGCGCACAATTTTGCCTGCCGCGGCGGAATTCTGGAGGCGAAGCGGCGGATCGACGCAGGCAAGCTCGGCCGGATCCAGTACGGCAGTTTCACGCAGAGTTTTTTTTGCGGCATGATAACTCCGGGCAGCTGGCGGAGTTTCCACGCCGAGGCGTGGGGCGGGGCCCTGATGGATTCCGGAACCCACCTGGTTTACCAGACGGTGCAATTGCTGGGCAGGCCGTCGGCGGTACAGGCGTTCCTGTCGCGCAACGTGCTTGAGATGGAGGATGAGGATATCGCCGCGGTGCAGCTGCATTATCCCTCCGGTGCGATTGTGCATCTGATGCAGAACTGGGGCTCGGGCCACGGTCAGGACATCGAAGGCATCCGGCTGGTCGGGTCCGAGGGTAGAATCGCCGTCAGCGACGCGCTTTACGTCAATGGCGAAAAGATCGCCGGCGACGTGGATTATGCCGGCTCCTTCCGGAATCAGGCCCGGTGTTTCGCATCGGCGGTTCTCGACGGCCAACCGCCGCCGTCAACGTTGGATGACGCGCGCCTGACGCTGCAAATCGTCGACGCGGCGATGCGGAGCGCCCGGGAAGGCGTGACGGTCCGGCTCTGACGTATCTCGGGGTTCAGGGCCACTCGGCCCTGGCGAGGTTCTTAGGGGCGCGGAGCCCCTAAGTGGAGTTTGAGGCAAAGCCTCAAGTTTTCTCGCGCGCCGGTGACGCTGAAAAAGGAAAATTTCGAAGAAATTTTCCGCCACCAGGCGGGCGACGGTATTTTTGACCGATCAGGTCAAAAATACCCCGACCCCTGTCAGGCTCCCACGATTTTTAACACCGCAACGTGTCCGGTTACGCCGTTCCGCTCCGCGCCCAGCCTCCACTTATCAGAAGCTGAGGAAGTCCCAGACGGGGCGGTCGGGGGCGAGGAGGTCTTGGGGCATGGGGCCGGTCAAAGGATACCAGTTGGCTTCCTGGCCTTCCTGCGGAGTGATTTCGCTTGAGAGCATCACACGGATGAAGCGCAGATGGATGACGGCGTCGGGTGTCTCGTGTGTGACGCGGTAGATTTCGTCGAAGGCGATGCATTCCGCGCCGAGTTCTTCACGGAGTTCGCGCTCGACGGCTTGCCGGAGGGTTTCGCCAAGTTCGAGTTTGCCGCCCGGGAATTCAAGACCGGCGGGCGGTTTACCGGGAGGGCGCGTCGTCAGCAACACTTCGCCGCCGCGCCGGATGACGGCGGCGGCGACTTCGAGGCGGCGTTTGCCCATCAGATGAGTCCGCAGCTCTTCAGGGTCGCTTCGAGTTTTTTGCGGTTTTCGGGGCCGAGTTCGCAGAGCGGCAACCGGTATTCTTCTTCGATCAACCCGGCCATGGCCATGGCGGCCTTGATGGGAATCGGGTTGGTTTCGATGAACTGGTCGCGGAAGAGCGGATAAAGTTTCTTGTGGATCTGCCGTGCGGCGACATAATCTTCTTTGAGCGCGGCGTTGACCATGGCGCTCATTTCGGCGGGAACGAGGTTGGAGGCTACGCTGATGATTCCTTTGGCTCCGACCGACATCATCGGGAGCGTGAGGGAATCGTCGCCCGAGAGAACGGTGATGTCGTTGCCGCAGAGATCGAGGATGGCGGAGACGCGGTCGACGCTGCCGGCGGCTTCCTTGATGGCCTGGACGGTCGGATTTTTGGCGAGCCTGGCGACGGTGGATTCCGCGATGGCGACGCCGGAGCGGCCGGGCACGTTATAGAGAACGACGGGCAACCCGGTTTTGTCGGCGACGGTGGAGAAGTGGCGGTAGAGTCCTTCCTGCGTCGGCTTGTTGTAATAGGGGGTGACCTGAAGGGTGGAATCCGCGCCCATCTTTTTTGCTTCCGTGGTGAGTTCGACGGCTTCTTCGGTGGAATTGGCTCCGGTTCCGGCCATGACGCGGCAGCGGCCGCCGACGGTCGTGATGACGGTTTCGATGACTTTGAGGTGTTCCGCGGGAACCAGGGTCGGGGATTCGCCGGTGGTGCCGACGGGGACGATTCCGGTGACTCCGCCTTTGACCTGGAGTTCTACCAGTTTTTTCCACGTCTCGAAATCGACCTTTCCGGTGCGGAACGGGGTGACGAGCGCGGTAAAAACTCCTGCAAAATTCATCTTATTCACTCTTTCTTTCAACAAGGGTTGATTGTGTTTATACTCTATATAAAATAATGCATTTCCGGGAGAAAATCAATTGTAAAATCGGTTATCTCCGGCTAATGTATGAAAAAAGGTCTGTTACGGGGAGGTAATCTTATGAAAAACGGTCTGTTTTTGCTGATGTCGGCGTTGTTGCTTTCAGGGTGTGTGGATTTCAGTTATGACGGCAGGACGCTGCCGGAGACGGGCAATGAGGTCGCCGTGTACACGGATGCGACGACGATCGGGCGGACTTATGATGTTCTGGGCAGTGCGAGCGCTTCCGGCGACTACGACCGTGTCGGGCGTGACAAGTTGCGCGCCAAGCTGTTGGATGAGGCGAAGAAGGCGGGCGCCGATGCGATTTTGATTACGGAGCAGCAGGTAGTTCAGACTGCGTCCGGCGAGCGCAGTGCCGGGGGGCGTTTCAGTACGTCGTTCGACTACAACAATGAGTCGGAGAGTTGGCAGCAGATTTACCGTGGCGTCGACAATGAGTACGGCAGTGTGCGTGACCGGGGGGCGACGACGGCGCCGGTGAACCGGTACAAAAGGATTTTGAGAGCGGAGTTCCTGAAGTTCAAGAGCGAATAAACGCACCTGGACTTGAGGCTCTGCCTCAAACTCCGCCAAGAGGCGCTTCGCCCTCTTGGATCTCCAGACCGGCAAGGTGCCGGGGCCGACGCAAATTCGCTTCGCGAATTTGCTGACTGAGTTTTTTGGGCATAAGAGTGGGCTGGTTCTCTGGACACCGAGGGGCTTAGAAGCGACTGGCCGATCCCGCGTTTGTATTAAGGGCGCGCTGTGGGCGGCTGCGCCTGCTCCGAGCGATGCTTGCAACGTTGGTGCTGCGCCTCTTCACTGCGCCACGGCTGGCGCAGGAGATGACGCGCGGAGCCGACACTTTGAAGCCCGTCCCGAGGGTGATTACCGAACATGGCAGGCATGCAGAGTTTTTGGCTCCGATGATTCCATTCGCTTTTAAAAGTAGCCGGGAAAGCGTAACTACCATGGGGGAGGTAAGTCTGATGGCTGTTCCGCGCGTCATCTCCTGCGCCAGCCGTGGCGCAGTGAAGAGGCGCAGCAACAACGTTGCAAGCATCGCACGGAGCAGGCGCAGCCGCCCACAGCGCGTTTTTAAGGCCAACGCGGGGCTGGCCAGGCGCTTCTAAGCCCCCTCGGTGTCTTGACTACCAGCCCACTTTTACCCCCGAAAAATTTGTCAGCCTTTTCGGGCGAAGCCCGAAAAGGCGTCGGCCCCGGCACCTTGCCGGTCTGGAGATCCAAGAGGGCGAAGCGCCTCTTGGCGGAGTTTGAGGCAGAGCCTCAAGTCCAGGTGCGTTTATTTTTCTTCTTCCGGTTCCGGTTGCGTGTAGCGCATCAGCAGTTTCCCCG
>JAVBSA010000221.1:0-4882 GCA_031556915.1 Victivallis sp. | reverse complement strand
TTTCGTCGAGCGAATCGGCGCGGCGGTCGAGCGTCTCTTCCCGCTGGGCGATCCTTTTCTCGTTGTTGCCCTGGTCGCGGCGGCGTTCCGTGATCTCCTGTTCGCAGTCTTCGCGCATTTTCAGGACTTCGCCCTTGGCGGAGACCCTGGCATCGCGCAGAATATGCTCCGCTTCGCGCTGGGCGTCGTCGCGGATTTTATCGGCCGCTTTGCCGGCGGCGTTTTTCTGCATTCTCTGAATCCAGTTATTGATAACCATCCCGGCGCCGATGCCGATGATGCCGACAATGCACGATACCGCGATCAGGGCCCAGGTCGAGTTGAGCCCGCCCGAGACGTCGGAGTCGATGTATGATGCGAACGGCAGACTTGCTGCCGCGATTCCTCCCAGTAAGTTCATTCCCCTTTTTCCTTCATTTCCCTGTTTTTCATCTACCGCGGTTCTCCGGGAGAGAGGCCGCGTTCCCCCTGTGAAAAAAACAGAATATCCTCTTCGGTTACCGCAAAATCGACCTTTCGGTCATGCGGTTCCTCCGGCAGATCTTCCGCCATCTGGCAGCTGTAGACAATTGCCGCAGCCGCCGCTTTCGCTCCCCCGAGCAGCCGGTCGTAAAATCCGCCGCCGCGCCCGAGCCTGGTTCCTTTGCCGTCGCATGCGACGGCCGGAGACAGATAGAGCATTTGCGCCAGAATTCCGTCCGGCGCGGCCGGGAGCTCCGGTCGCGGTTCGAGCAAGCCGAACTTCGCCCTGACAAGCTCGCTGGCGGGATCCGAAACCCCGACCAGCTCATAGTTCTTCTTCGCCGCGTCGTAACGCGGAAAGTAGAACCGTTTCGCCTCATCGCGGAGAAGCCCGGCAAGATCCGGTTCTTCCCCGTCGCTCGCGTAGACCGCCACATGGGCTGCCTTGCGATAGGCCGGGAGCCTGCGGAGATTTTCGCAGATTGCCCGGTCGAAACGACGACGCGACTCTTCCGAAAGCGCCGCCCGCAGAGCCAGGAAATGCTTGCGCAATTCCGCTTTTTCCGCCGGGGGCGTCATAACGGTATCGGGAAGGAAAGAGAGGATGGAATAAGGCCGGCGGGCGCAATCACGCCCAACGCCGTCTTACGGCAAGGTGGTATAAAACCTCGACTCATCCCGCTCTCCCGCTTCACGGAAACAATACGGATCATCAGGATGACTCGACCGGATTTCGATAACAATCCACATAATCGGAGAAGTCGTGTGTCAAAGCACATTCCTCCCCCCACTTCTGCTGCCGATATACCCTGTCTGCTCGGAAGGTACACCTATGTCAAGGCGAAGTAAAGCCCCGCCATTAACGCTCTGTTATCTTGTTCCGGACGCGCCGATTCGCAATCCGACACTGTTTTTTCTATATCTCTAAAGAAACATAAACAAATTTATGCTTCTTTCTTAGTATAGCACGTTCTCGGCGATATCAAAGGATTTTTTCAGTTGAAAAGCGGAAAAATGTCGATTTTTTACGAAAAAAGTTTCTGCATGGCTCTGCAGATTTCCGCGATGCTGCTTCCGGTGACCACCGGAATCGTTTCGCACTGAATGCATTTCAAACGCGGAGCCGTTTTTAAGAGACCGCTCACATGGGGCCAGTCGATGGTTCCCTTGCCCGGAATCAGGTGGTTGTCGTATTGGCCGTGATTGTCGTGGATGTGGCAGGTGGTGATGAAAGGATGCAGTTTTTCCAGGATGCGGTCGTCCCAGCGGGGGGCGCCGAAAGCGCTCCAGGCGTCGACGGCGGCGCATTGTTCGAACTTGCGGTCGCATTTCATCAGATTGGCGTGCCCGGCGTCATAGCAGATGCCGAGATGCGGGGAACGGAAGCGTTCGATTACATTCAGCAGTTTCTCCGGCGTATTGGTGACGAACCAGATGTTTTCAATCGCGATGGTGACATTGAGTTCCGCCGCGAGCGGCAGCAGCGCGTCCAGGGAGGCGATCAGGGCTTCGTGAAACTGCTCCGGCGTATAGTTGCCCCATTCCTGAGGCGTGTTGCCGGTGTGGACGGTCATGCTGTCGACGCCGAAGTCCGCGGCGATGCGAAGCGCCAGTTTCAGCCGTTCGAGCATCGCCGGGCGGCGGGCCGGATCGGGCACGTTGAGATCCTCGAAGGAGCCGAAAGGGGCGTGGGAGTCGACAAAAGTGAGGCCCGCGCCGTCGATTTCCTTCTTGAGCTGATCGCCGAACCGGAGGGATTTCATCACATCCCGGATCAGCATGTCGTTCAATACCAGGTGTTTGACATGGTTGGCCGCAAATTCCGCCATGATGTAGGGGCGCATTCTGTCGGAACAATGCTCAAAGTCGAACAGATAGGTGACGGGGACGGGATTCATAATGTGTGTTTCCTTAAAAGTTGCCTTGATGAAAACCCTGTTGTTAAGATAGCATCGATCAGGTCGGATGCAAGGTGGAATGAAAATTATCATCTAAATTCATATGATGAATTTATTTGACATAATATGAATTATGTTGCGAATGACACTTGGATTATGGGTAAATGTGAGGCATAATAGAATATATCGTGAATCGTTAATTTCATATGGTGAATGATGTGATAAGGGTTTTACGGAAAACGTTCGATGTCCTGGAATTTGTAGCGATGCGGAAGCAGCCGGTGCTGCCGCGGGAACTGGAACGTCCGCTCGGCCTCTCGCAGCCGACGGCGGTCCGGATTTTGCGCGAACTCGCCGAGCTCGGGTATCTCGAACAGGCAGGGCCGCGCAAGGGATACGTGCCCGGTCCCGCTGCCTTCCAGGTCACGGGCGGAGGGAGTTACCGCCCGGAATTCATGCACTTCGCCGCTCCTCTCATCGAAGAATGTGCGCGGGAACTGGGGCAGTCGGTTCAGTTCGCCGTCCGCCGCGGAGAGTATCGCTACATCCTCTGCCACTATAATTTCAACCCGGCGTTCGATATCGACGTGGCGCGGATTCGGTTCCACGATCTTTACGCAACCGGGAGCGGGCGGCTGACGCTTTCGTTCGCGCCGGAGTCGGAATTGCGGACGCTGATCCGCAAAATCGGGCTGCCGGCGAAATCCGTCTGGCCCGAAGCCGGAGACGAAGCGGCGCTCATTCGCGAGCTCGGGCTGATCCGGACCGCGCGGCAGGTGGAGTTCGAACGGAGTACCTGCGGCCACTTCCACGTTTACGCGCGCGCCCTCTTTCTCGACCGGGAATTCGCGGGAGCGGTGGCCGCCAACTGGGAGACCGGGGCGTCGCCGGACTATTCGGAACAATGCAGAAAACGGATCGACCGCCTTGCCGAACAACTCGGCGGGCCTAAAAAAATAATTGCAGGATGAATGAAATGAAAGAATTAAGTGGAAAAGTCGCCCTGGTGACCGGCGCGTCGCGCGGGCTGGGCAAAGGAATCGCCGCTGTGCTCGCCGAAAAGGGAGCGCGCGTAATCGTCAACTACCGCAAGGGGGCCGGCGAGGCCGCCCTTGTGGTGGAGGAAATCCGCGAAGCCGGCGGCGAAGCCGTCGCTTTCGGAGCCGACGTCTCCGATTCGGCCGATGTGACGCGGTTGTTCGATTTCATCGTGAAGGAATTCGGCGCTCTCGATATTCTGGTCAACAATGCCGGAACCACCAAAGCGCAGGATATTTTCGAAACCTCCGAAGAGGATTGGGATTTTATCATCAAGACCAATCTCAAGAGTCTTTTTCTCTGCACCAAACGCGCGATGGAGATGATGCGCGACCGGAAATCCGGCCGGATCATCAACCTCAGCAGCATGGTCGCCCATCGCGGCGCGCTTTACGGGCATTGCCATTACGCGGCGACCAAGGGGGGAATCCTCTCCTTTACCCGGACGATCGCGCGCACGGGAGCGCCGTATAACATCACCTGCAACGCGATCGTTCCCGGAATCGTCGAGACCGAGCTGCTGTTCCAGACCCACGGCGAAGAGGAGGTGGCGAAATTGGCCGCCACGGTTCCGCTGGGGCTGGGCAAAGTGCGCGACGTCGGCCTCGCCGCCGCCTATCTCTCGGGGGAGGGGGGCGCTTATATGACCGGGGCGTGTTTGGATATCAATGGCGGAATGTACTTCCATTAATGGAAAAAGCGAAAATGAAAGAATTCGTGCTGAATAACGGTGTTATTGAGTTTGCCGTTGATGCCGGGGGGAATCTGATTCGCCTGCGGAATCTCACGACCGGGCGCGACTGGGCCGGAAACGGCGGGTTGTGGCGGATCATCTATGAACACGGCCATGTCCAGGAAGAGGAGCTGGCGGCAGGGGCCTGCGAAATCCGGTGCGACGGGGAGGGGCTTTCGATCCGCTGGGAGGCGTCGGGATTCATGATTGAGGTGACCGCGCATTTGGAAGGGGAGCAGGTTTTCCTGGACGCGGAACTCGAAAACCGGTCCGGGAATTGTATTTTGCGGGAATTCCAGTTTCCGCTGGTTAAAAACGCCGCGCTTTCGGCCCGGACGGAGTTTGTCGGCAGCAGTCACGGCGGCGAGAAATTCAGCGATATCCCCGGCCGCCTGGCGAAAGCGCACACACTGTATATGGGGCAGGACAACAAGGCGGTCGAGTTTGCCTTTCTTTACCCCGGAGCCGGCAGCGCAAACTGCTTTTTCCTGACCGAGCCGGCCGATACCCTGGGGCTGATGAGCTGTGACCCGGAGTTCCGCAACACCCTTCATCTCCTGCGGAAACGCGGCGCGGAAATCGACGCTTGCATGGTCAAGTATCCGTTTTTGAAACCGGGGGAACGCTCGGCGATTCCGGGTTACCGAATCTCCGTGACACCCGGTTCCTGGCATCGCGGAGGTGATCTTTACCGCGCCTGGTGCGACACCTGGATGGCGGTTCCCGGGAAGCCCGCTTCGATCCGCAACCT
>JAVBSA010000572.1:0-2568 GCA_031556915.1 Victivallis sp. | reverse complement strand
TGGCGTCGGGGAAGAGGCCGCCGATGTCTCCGATAAAGAAAGTCAGCAAAAAAATTCCGCTGAAGCCGAACATGCAGAGAGCCAATGAAAGTTTTCCGCGCGGAGTTTTGATCCACTCTTTGAATTTCACGTTCATTTCTTACCTTCCTCCGCCGGCTCGAGTTTCAGGGTGATGCTGTTGGCGCTATCGCCCATCCGCCGCTGCTGAAGCTGCCCGATCTTCCAGTAGGGCACGCGTTTCAGCAACGCGGGCAAATCGAGGCTCTCCGCCTCGCTCATCAGCACGAGGTCGAGGCTCCCCTCCGCGAGGCGGAAGCTCGAAACCATGACGTTGGAGGGCAGCAGACCGGTCAGGGTCGCAATCTTCTCCACCACCTTCGGTTCGCCCGCTTTGAGGTTGACCACGCGGGCGAGTTCCTTCTGTTCCTTATCCATGACTTTCAAGCGGGCCTGGTGGCGGGTATTTTCGGCGCGGATATTATTTCGCTCCTCCACCACCGCCCGGAAGTTCCGGTATTCGCTGCTCCAGACGCCCCCCCATGACCAGAGGTAAGCGCCGGCCAGCAGGATGCCGAGAAGCGCCGTGATCCTCAGCTGGTTGCGGTAACGCCGGGGGCGCAGTTCGACCGGCAGCAGTTCCAGGCCGCGCTCTCGCGAGCGGAAATCCTGCGACAGAATCAGCCGGGCGACCATGAAGCACTCCGTAAAATCGTCAAACAGCTTATCGTTCCCGCCGAAGTCGAAGGTCGTACCGAGAATTTTTTTCCACGGCTCCAGGTCGGTTGAATTCTGAAGCGGCTGCCATTCGCCGTCGGCAAACCGGAAATCCTTTTCAAAACGGGAAAGGTAGGCCGGAGGATCCGCGACTGACAGAGAAAGCAAGGGGAATACGATCTCGTCGGCGCGGCCTCCGGCCTGAGTCAACATAGCTGCGGGATGATTGAGGGAACTTGCCGGCAATGCATAGACATTGACGGGGACATTTCCTTCGGCGTCCGCCTCCCCCGCGACAAACTGAAACCGGACATCGTCCGGTACGCGCAACATCCTCTGCGGCAGCTCGAATTCCAGAGCCTCCCGCATCGCCCGCGGCGGCAGCGCGATCGATTCACAGCGGAAGAAAATTCCGTCCGCAAGCGGGCCTGTGAGATAGAGCGGGCACTCCTTCCCCCGGCCGAGAATTTTGAGTCCCCGCTTCCACGCCTCGGCGGGATCCGCGGGGTCGACAATTTCGATGAAATGGCGTTCGACCGTGCAACGCGCGCCCCGGCGGCGGAACAGGATTCCGCGCACACTCTCCCGGGTGAACGACAGGACTGCAAATTCCCGTATCTGAACGCCTTTCATCCGCAACTCCTTACTTTGCCGGGGTTTCGAGCTTCTTCAGCAGCTCCTGCGTCTGGACGCGTGCCGCTTCGGGGTCGGTCTTGCGCAATTCGGCGATCTTGGCCATCTCTTCCGGGAACCGCTGCTGGAGCAGACGCATCTGCTGCATCGGCGCGGGGCGGCGCGGCGGTTCGGGTGCGTTTTCCGGCTGACGGTCGCCCTGTCCGGGGCCGCCCTGACGGTTGCCCATGCCAAAATTCAATGTAATACCTTCCTTTTCAGCCAGTTCCCGGGTCTTCTGGAACGCAGCGCGACGGTCGGTCTTGGCCAGTTCATCGATTTCGGCAAATTCCTTCGGATACTTGGCACGGAGTCCGGCGACCTGTTCTTCCATGGTCTTCGGTATCTCGACGCCCGCCTTTTTGGCGAGTTCCTGAAGTTTGGCATTGGCTTCGGCGCGGAGGCGTTCGACCTCTTTGAACTCTTCCGGCAGCGCGGCCTTGATTTTCGCTTCGGCTTCGGCGCGCGGATCCATCCGGCGCTCGCCGCCCTGACGGCCGCCCTGGCGTTCGCCGCCTTGACCGCCGCCCTGGCGACCGCCGCCGCGCCGTTCCTGCGCCGGAGCCTGATCGCCTTCGGCGGCAGTTACAGTAACCAGGGAACAACCCATCACCAGTGCACTCAGAATAAGCGGTAAACGTTTCATCTTTCACTCTCCCTGTTCTAAAACCGGAAACCTTTCCCGGATGTTGCCAACTTAACGCGCCACCCCGGCGCATTATTGTAAGCCGCATTAAAAAAATGTTAAAAAAACATTTGACATGAGAAGAGCGAAGCATTATATTAACGATTAAACGATTATTTAACCATTGAAACGAAAGGCAAAACCATGACCTGTTCCTGCAATATCATTCATGAGGAAGCCGTCGAAAAGGCGCGTGCTTCCCGCTGTGAAGAGGGCGTCCTCTTCTCGATGGCCGAACTGTTCAAAGTGCTGGGCGACCCCACCCGTCTCCGGATCATCGAAGCGTTGATCAAAGCCGACCTCTGCGTCTGCGACGTGGCGACGGTGATGCATATGAGTAAGCCCGCCGTGGCGCATCACCTCAAAATTCTCCGCCAGACCCGGTTGGTGAAATGCAGCAAGGCGGGCAAGATCGTCACCTATTCGCTCTGCGACGAACACGTCGGCGCGCTCTTCGAAATCTGCCGCAAACATGGGGAGGAATAACATCATGAGCT
>JAVBSA010000336.1:0-5127 GCA_031556915.1 Victivallis sp. | reverse complement strand
AGACTGCCCCCTTACTTGTCGGATTCCACAATTTTTCCATTTTTTTCGTCCGCCCTCTTGACATCAGCCGCTTTTTGCGTCATAATATTGCTAAAACAAATCAACAATACATTAGCACTTTTGGCAATTACACATGGCAGAAACACTATTCGACGAAACCCGCCGCTATGTTCTCGAAAAGATGCGGCACCTCCTGCAGCAAGGCGCCCGGAAACTCCCGACCGAACGGGAACTGGCCACCGAAGTCCTGGCCAGCTACGGCACCATCCGCCTGGTCATGAAGAGTTTGGAACAGGAGGGATTCATCCGTAAAATCCGCGGATCCGGCACCTACCTCGAACCGGCCGCCGCCGAACTCCTGCAGACCGCTTCGCTGCCCCGGTTGCGGCTCTTCACCTCCCCCCTCACCGGCGACACCGACGGCAACTACGGCGATTACCTGGTCGGGGAACTGGTGCGCCAAGCTCGCGAAAAACAATTCCGGGTGGAAGTAAAACAAGTCACAACTCATGATGAATTCCTGGAGGGCCTTGCCCGCGAAGCCGGTTCGCGTGATCCGGTCGCGTATCTGCCGCCGACCGAAGTATTCACCATGCGCCAGCTCGGCGAACTCGGCAAATTTGATAAGCTCCCCCTCGTCGTGATCGACCGCGAACTCGGCAATATCACCGTCAACAACATCACCACCGACAACCGCAAAGGCGGAATGCTGGCGGCGCGGGCGCTGCTCGATTGCGGCTGCAGGAATCTCGTTCTCCTTGAATGCGAACCTCCGTTGCGCCAGATTCAACAGCGCATGCAAGGCTTCATCGAAATCGCGGAATTGGGGGGAGCCAACGTCGAAGTATGGGACTGCGGAGTCGGCGGCAACGACGACCGCGCGGAGTTCACCCGCAAAAAAGTACAGACCTGTCTCCGCGCCGGCCGCCGGCCCGACGGAATTTTCGCTGTTTCGGATTCCGGCGCGATCAGCGCTGCGGATACCCTCCGCCAATCCGGACTGGTGCCGGGCCGCGATGTCGCGCTTATCGGTTTCGACGGTCTCCCCGCCACCCGGAAACATGACCCTTCACTCTGCAGCATCGCTCAACCGGTCGCCGAAATCAGCCACGAAGTGGTCGAACTCCTGGCGAACTGGCGGCCGGGAACGCATGTTCAGAAGTTCTTCGCCCCCAAGCTCCAACCCGGCGCTACATTATTGAAACAGGAAGCCATGCTGGCATAACCCCCCAAAAAGGAAACGGCAATGAAAAGAACATCCTTCACCTTGATCGAACTCCTGGTCGTAATTGCAATCATTGCAATTCTGGCCGCCATGCTGCTGCCGGCTTTGAGCAGCGCCCGCAGCAGGGCGCGATCCACCCAATGCATCGGGAATCACAAGCAGATTGCCCAGGCGGAACTGATGTATGCGGACGATAACAGCGGATATCTCACGCCGTTCAACCGCGCCGTCGGCTGGGAACAATCGGGAATGTGGGGGAACTGGTGGGTCAATTATCTTTCCCGCACCTATCTGCCGGTCCCAGGCTGGGCCAATTCGCCGATCGAGTCCAAGCAGACTTCACAGGAGCAGCAGGGTGATTCTCAATTTGGAATTTTCCTCTGCCCGGCGGCCGACGACCTCAGCGGCTGGGGCGGCGGCATCGGCCTCTCCGCCGAAAAAGGGGGGCACACCCTGACCAATTATGCAAAATCCGTCAAGATCACCAGAATCGCCAAGGCTTCCACCGTGGTCCTGCTTGCCGACTCCGGCCAGGTCGGCGCAGGCGGCGTCCTGAAAGCCGCCAATCACTTCAAATGCCCGGATGACTGGGCGGCCTATACGCTCGATGCGCGGCACTCCAAGTTCGCCAACGGCGCGATGCTCGACGGCCATGTGGAAAGCCGCAAGAAGGATGACTGGAAAGACGCCTTCCCCTGCCAGCACGGCATCACCGTCACCTACTGACACGGATCTGCAACCAATGAAATCAATCATCTATTCAGCCGCGTTCGCCCTGCTGGCGCTGACGGCGGCAGCGGCCCCCGTCACGCTGGTGGATTTCGCTTCGGAACAACCGAATGTCATTTTGCACAAACCGGAGGAAAAAGCCCAGAAAGTCTCTTACGCCGAATTCGCCGAAGGGCGCCGGGGATTGCGTTGCGACTGGGATAACTCGCGAACCTACTACACCGAATTCGCGGTGGGCAAACGGATGGAGCTGCCGGCCTTCGACGAGGCGGAAGTCATCGTCGAAGCCTATCTCCCGCCCAATTGCCCGATCCGTTCGCTGAACATCCGCGTACGCGACCGCGACGGCGAAATGTTTCAGTTGTTTCACCGGATTCCAACCGTTACGCCCGGCTGGCAGCGTTTTCATTACAAACTCGACGCAGAGGCGGCTTACACCGGCACCTGGAACGGCGGCAAAAAATCCAATCAAAAACTCGATTTTCCCATTGTTTTTACCGGGCTTGCCGCCGAATTCAATTCCAAAACCGGAACCGGCTTCCTGGGAATCGGCAGCGTAAGCGCCAATGTCGTCAGCGCGCCCCCCGCAATCGAGTTTCATTCCGGTTCCGGCACCCCGATCCATACCCTGAAGGAAGGCGAGGAAAACACTCTTGCCTTCTCGATCCAAAGCAGGCGCTCCGAAGCGTCTTTGCTGGAAGGCGAATACCAGGTCGCCGATCTTTGGGATCGCCCCCTGTCGAAACAGAAGTTCCGTGCCGATCTTGCCCCCGGCGGAGAGCATAAAATCTCCCTCCCCCCGCCCGCCGTTTACGGTGTCTACCGTTTGAAGCTTGCGTTTCAGGAGCAATCGGGCAAACGGAACACAGCCGTGTCGCGCGACCTGAGTTTCGCTTACATGCGCCCGGCGGGACCGACGCCCGGACGGGAGGAGGGGTTCCTGTTCGGAATCTGCACCCATCTGCGCGGGAAGCCGGTACACGATCAGGAACGCGAGGTGATGGCTCTCGCCTGGTGCGGCGCCAAGGTTGCCCGCGACGACATCAGCTTCGGCCGGGTCATGCCGACGCCGGAAACCTGGGATCTCAAGCAATATGACGCTTTTCGCGAACTGTTGGAACAATCCGGAGTCGAGCTTGCGCCCATTCTGCAATATCCGCCTATGTGGGCGAAGCCCGAGGGCTGGAAATCACAGCGCAAAGGCGGCCGCGGCCACTTCGCCCCCGAACTCGCCCCCTGGGGGGAGTTTTGCAAAAGGCTCGCCGGAACATTGCGCGGTAAAGTCCGTTACATCGAAATCTGGAACGAACCCGATCACCCCGGATTCGCCGATTTCACCAGCGATGAGTACATAAAGCTCCTGAATACCGCCTATCGGAACATCAAAGCCGCCGCGCCGGAAACCAAGGTCGTCTCCGGCGGCGTTTCCGGCCTGGTCAGCCGGGAGCAGATCGCCCTCTTTGAGAAAATCGTAAAAGACGGCTCCTTCGATATCCCCGCTTTGCACGGACACGGCGCGCTCGACAGCTACCGCCATCAGGTGAGCGTGCTGCGGAAAACGACAAAATTGCCCTGGTACGCCAACGAAACCGCGCAATCGGCGCTCCACATCGGCGAACTCGGGCAAGCCTCGGTACTGTTCCGGAAATTTCTTTACAGCTGGGCGCACGGCGCCATGGGATACAACTGGTACGATATCCGCAACGACGGCACCGACCCCAAGGACAACGAACACAACTTCGGTTTGATCACCTGGCATTTCCAACCCAAAGCCGCCTTTGTCGCCTATAACGCGCTGGCCAACAGCTACCGGAACGCTTCCTTTGAAACCTACGCCCGGCTCGGCTCGTCGATGGAAGGCTACTGGTTTCTCACCCCCGAAAAAGCGCGGCAGCTTGCTTTCTGGAACAACAACCCTTCCGCCGGCAGCCGAATCCTGTGCCTGGAAGGAGTCGGCGGTCTTGTGGCTCAGATCGACCTCTTCGGCAATGAAACACGCCGGCCGGCAAAGGAAGGCCTCCTCATCTTCGATCCGGGGGAATTGCCCGGAACGCTGCGGTTCGAGAAAAATGCAAAGATGCCGAAAGCAACCGGCGAACTGATTTCGCCTGCCGATCCGTTCCTGACCACAGGCGGAGAAACCAAAGAGTTCGCATTGCGCCTCTTCAACCCCACCGGCCGGCGCATGGCATTCAACCTCGAACTGCGTTGCCCGGAAGGGTTGACCGGGAACTTTGAGAAAGCGAGAATCATGGTCGATCCGAATAAAGCGGAAATCGCCAAAGCCCGGATCACCGCCGCCGCCGACTTTCATTCTTCGGAAAAAGACCCGGCGATGCTGAATGTCGCCGTCACAGCCGGGAACCTGTGGAAAGGAACCGTTTCCTATCCGGCTCACAACGCCGTAATCCTGCCGCCCGCCGGCCTCTCGGAACGGGCGAACTTCATTCTTGACCAAGCTTCGCAAGTGACGATTCTTGCCCGGAACGCTCCGGATACGGCACATTTGTTCTGGTCCGGCCCGAACGACCTGAGCGCCGTGATCCGGCTCGGCCGCGACGGAGAAAACCTGCTGCTGAAAGTGGAAGTCACCGATGACGTCCATTTTCAGCCGCACTCCGACGGGCAAAGCTATGTCGGCGACGGCATCCAGCTTGCATTGCTGCTGCCCGGTCAACCGTCGCTGTGGGAGATCGGCCTGGCACGCAATAACGACGGCAAGAGCGTGACGCACGTCTGGATGGCTCCCGCCGGATTCGATCCGATCGCCGCGGCCCAGGCTATCGAACTCGCCACCACCCGTAATGAAGAGAAGAAGCAAACCGTGTACGAGACCAGAATTCCTTTCCGCGCCATCGGCATGACTGAAAAGAGCGGCCAACAGGGATTCCGCTTCAATCTGATCGTCAACGACAACGACCGGGGCGGGCGCGAAAGCTATATCGGCATCGCCCCCGGCATCGGCGAAACCAAAGATCCGCAATACTACCCCGTAGTGCGGATCGGGAAATAATGAAAATTACGCTTTCCGTTTCTCCAGGAAGCGGATTGCGTCGGGGAGCTGCCGGAAGTCGTAGATGATGTAGTCCGGCTCCACCCCGGCGCTTTTTTGATCGCCCAGGGTGGATTTGAAAAAGACGGTCTTGATTCCGAACTTGCCGGCTCCGTAGATA